>SBBF01000082.1 GCA_005240075.1 Nitrospira sp. | reverse complement strand
GGTTCGTTCGGACTGGCAAAGCCAGATCCTCACTCACAATCAATTTCAAATTAATTTCAAAAAATAATCAACTAGCGGTTTTAAATCATGAGACGATTTTATTTCCCGGTATAAAAAAGGAAGCGTGATCGTTTCGTGCCCCGGATTTTTTTCACGAAGCATTTTCAGATAGTCCTCATTCAATTCATTTCTTTCAGACTCCAAAAGGGAACAGGCAAAATAAGGGGCGAGTGATTGGTTTTCCGGAGAGTTAAGCCGGCTCATTTTTTCCCGATCTGTTTTTGTAAAGGGGGAGTCATGAAACGCATTCACAAAAAGAGGCCCCAGGGGCATTTTCAGTTTTTTTCGGACATTGTCGAGCAGTTCAGTCGCTTCCATGACCGGCATTTCTTCGGCGAGGGTGACGACTGAAAAAGTGGTTTTTTTCGGATTATTCAGAAGATTTAAAATCCGTTCGGCCTGTTTTCTTAAAGGCCCCACCCGCACCGCGTCATGCACCACCTGAGGCACTTCAAAAGTGGAGAGACCATGACCGGTTGCCGGTCCGTCGACGATAATCAGGTCATAGGCTGGCTCTCCCGTCTTTTTGTTTTTGATGGCACGTTCCAGAAAGCAGATTTTGCCGATCATCAGCAGTTCATTGAGGCCGGGGATGGCATTTAAAAACAAACTGACAAAACGGTTGTTAAAAAAGGTGTCAAACAGCATTCTGAAATGGATTTGCATGAGGACATATTCCTCGAAACATTCGCGGGGATCGAGATTAATGCCGGTCAGATAAGGGGCCAGCGGGATTTCATGGGGGCCGATCTTGTCCAGGCCAAACAGCGGGGCAAGCCGCTCGGTTGAATTCATTTCTACCAATAGGGTGTTCTTTCTCAATTTGGCGGAGGCGAGCCCCAGGGCGCAGGCAACGGTGGTTTTGCCCACCCCCCCCTTGCCGGAGAGGAGGATCAAGCGTTTGGAAAACAGATCAGAAAAAGGCATCCCCTTTATTCATACTCTTTCAATTTTTTTTCAAGCGAGGAGATTTTTTTCTGGAGGTTTCTGATTTCATTCTGCAGGTGGGAAACCTGGGCGACGGATTCAAGAGTTGACTTGATTTTTTCATCCACTTTTTTGGAAAAATCCTGGGTTTTGTGAAGGACCTCTTGAAGGATATTGCCGTCGTCGGTAGGGAGCAGTTGATCCTTGATGCTGTCGATCACCTTTTCGGCCCCTTCGCGGGCCTTGGAGAATGACGAAACGGATGTATCGATCGTTTTTTCAAAAAAATCCTTGATGGTATCCCCCCCCTCCTGGATGATCTTTTTCAAAGTACCAAGCGGGAGGAGGCTTTTGTTTTTCTTTTCTTCCTCAAAGATAATCTGCGTCAAAGTTACAGAAGTAAGGTCTTCCCTGGTTTTGTTGTCGACAATTTTGACGTCATCTCCTCTCTTGATGATCCTTGCTATTTCCTCCAGGGTCACATAAGCAGAGCGTTGGGTGTCATACAATTTTCGATTTTGATAACGGCGGATTTCGATGGGATGACGAGATTCCTTGCTCATGAAAGACCCTCCCTCTTTGCGTCAAACCTGCGTCAAAATCATTGCCTTTGTGGAAAATTATTTCAAGGATTTTTTTAAGAATCAGGCCGCATTCCAATTTCGGGGGGCATTCTTTTCCTCGGACGGGGTGGGGGGGATGTTTCTTGTTTGAGTCAGCAGTACTTTTTTGACGGTATTGAGAGCCTCAATTTTCAGCTTTCCCTTTTCGCTGGTTGTTTCCCGCGTGTTTTCGATCTCGTCATCAATCACAGATACAATGGATGAAACGATATGCTCTTTGAGGAACTGACCATCCGATTCGGTCGATTCTTCAAGCCCATCCTGGGGGGTGACTCTGTCGATGGCATAGGTGAGGACCCTTTGGACGGGGGAGAAGAGAAGGTGGATCATTTCTTTGTTTCCCCCCAAAATACTGTTGGGGGGGGATTTCGTGACAATTTCCATGGAGGCTTGAATAGCCAGAAGAACCTGCTTTAATGCCAGGAGGAGATGGTTTTTAACCGTTCCCAGCTGGTTAAAATAATTCAAGAGGAGCAACAGACCGATTCTTTCTAAATTCATATATTTCCTCCTCTCTCACTGGCGGTCGAGCTGTGGATAAGTCTGTTGATTAATGTAGTGTATGGTAACGTATGGCGAGAATTTAGCATAAATTTTAAAGGGTTGTCCATATTTCTTTTAAATTTATTTCTGGGGATAAGTTACCTATATAAATTTCTTGTAAAGTAGGAGGGGGGGGTTGGGTCTTTGTCCCTGAAATGAAAATAGAGCAGGATGAAATTGACTGACTGGATGACTGCCAGGAGAACGATCGAAAAAAGGAGAAAGGGCCATGAAGGCCAGAAATGATAAACAATATTTGTCACGACTATAATGTAGGAGGCAGGAACCATGGTTTTTTCAAAATGTTCTTCAATGCCAGATCCCCGGTCTTCCGGTTTATACCACGGGTAGAATCGAATCAGAGTAATCACAAAGCCTAACAGGCAAAAGACAATAAAAAAAAATGACCTGGTTGAAAAAAGAAGATGGTAAACAGTGGCCAGCCACCCCATTGCCAAGAGAGTAAGAACAAGAGGTCCTTTGCGATTAAAAAAGAATTTGAGCGACATAAAACGGGAGGGGCGTTCACCCTTATTCAGAGCAAACGCCCCTTTGTTTCCCCTGAAACCCGATAAGCCGGATTCTGTCGTGGATGATCATTTATCTGGGATTGCCATTACTGACAACCTCAAGCGGTCTACCCGCCCTGTAAGAGAAGGGATTTCTCTCTTCTGTTCAATTCAGCGGACCACCAAACGAGATTCAAACTACGTTGCCGTAATGATGAATCTCTACAGGGCTTATTTGACCTTGCTCCGGATGGGGTTTACCTCTTTTCACTATAGCATCCATAATGGGCGCAATAAATTGCGCCCCTACGAATCTATACATAGTCTCTGTGGCACTATCCGTACGCTCGCGCGCCCTGGCCGTTAGCCAGCATCCTGTCCTACGGGTCAAGGACCCTATGGAGTCCAGACTTTCCTCTCCACCTATGCGAGCATGAGTGGAGCGATCATCTGGGTTTCAAAGAAAAAAATTATTTCAAATCAATCGCCTCATTCGAAAGACGATCCGCCTTTTTATTTTGTTCCCGCGGAATGTGACGAATCTTTACTTTCGCAAAAGAGTTCAACACATCTTTTGCCTGTTTGTAAAGAGGAACGAGCCCCTCATGTTTTACGCGATACTGGCCATTTAACTGTCTGACCAGTAGTTCCGAATCGGCCTTCACCTCAACTTCAACAGCCCCCCTTTTTTTTAACTCTTCCAAACCCAACAGAAGAGCTTCGTATTCTGCCTGGTTGTTTGTTTTTTTTCCGAGATAACGGGTCAATGAAATTTCATGGCCTTTTTCATCGATCAACAAGGCCCCAGCCCCTGCTTCTCCCGGATTTCCACGACTAGCACCATCACAATATAAAACCCATTTCATAAAAAAAAGCCCCTCGTTATTGAGCTTTTTAACATCAAGTAACGAAGGGCTTTGACTTATAGCAGGCTCACCATCAAAAAAGGAGGATATTTTTTTTAACGATCGACCAGCTGAAAAGATTTAAACAAAATCGTCTCTTCCCGGGGAGAGAGCGATGAAATGAGGGTCAACGCCTTGGAGGACAATTCAAAACCGCTTAAATCGGTTTTCTGAAAAGCCCCATCTCCTGAGGAAGACTCCTGAATCGCATGAGCTATTTCTTTAATAATTTCAGCTACTTCTATCCCATTGAATTCTTTTAGTCCATCCAGAGATGAAAAATCTTCATGTTCCGCCAGATAAAGAAGGAGTTCACTGACCGTTTTTGCTGAATGTTTTTTGAATTTGAAGGGCATCATAAAGATGAATCTGTTTTTATCATAAAATAATGACTCATAACAACAACTTATTTTTTGACCGGTCTCCATTAAGTATGCTAGATTGACAAAATAAGAAGATACTCCTTTATCGGATGCACTCAAAAAAAGTTGCTAAAAAAAATGCCATGATTCGCATTCAAGGTCCTGATCGCAAGGGGATTATTGCGACGGTAACCTCTTATCTTTACAAAAATAACTGTAATATCGAGGATATAGACCAGAGGATTTTGGAGGATCATCTGATCATGACGATGGTGGTCGATTATTCGTCTGTGAGTAGGCTTGATCTTTTTGTTCGGGGGCTTCAACAAGCGGCTCTGCAGGTGGGGTGCGAAGCGGAATTCAAGCCGGAGGAAAAAAAGAAGATCAAAAATGTGGCCATTTTAGTGAGCCACGAACGGGCCTGTCTGGTTGATCTTCTGGAAAACTTTTCGCGACACAAGCTGAAAGGGAGAGCGGTTGTCGTCATTGGCAATCATCCTGTTTTGAAAACCGAAGTCCTCGCCAGAGAAGTTCCCTTTTTTCATGTTCCGTCAGACAAGAAAAAAGAACATGAAACCCGGATTCTGGAACTCTTGAAAAAATTTGATGTCGATCTTGTGGTGCTGGCCCGCTACATGCAAATTCTCTCTCCGGAATTTATTTTTCGTTACGAGGGACGGATTATCAATATTCATCCTTCTCTCCTCCCTGCTTTTCCAGGGCCCCGTTCCTATCACCAGGCCTACAACAAAGGGGTGGAAATTGTCGGGGTGACCGCCCATTTTGTGACCACAGATCTGGACGAAGGGCCGATCATTACCCAGGATTGTTTTCGAATCGACAAGACTCGCGACACCGTTGAAGACCTTCTTCGCCGGGGGAAAAAACTGGAAGCGCGGGTCTTGACACGGGCGGTGAAACTTTTTCTGGAGGATCGGCTTTATCTCCGCCGGGGCAAGGTGGTTGATAATAAAAAAATGTGCGAGCTTGCCGAGACGACGCAGAAATTCTACCGATAGAACACCTTTCTTTACTTTTTCCCCAAAATCACATAATCACCTCTTCCCATGTCAATTCCCGGCATCAAAAAAGCAATCATCCCGGCAGCGGGGATGGGAACCCGTTTTTTGCCGGCCACGAAGGTGATTCCCAAAGAATTGATTCCGATTGTTGAAAAACCGGCGATTCAATATATTGTGGAAGAAGCAATCTCTGCCGGTGTTGAGGAAATCGTTTTTGTCATCTCGCGCGACAAGGAAAAAGTGGTCGACCATTTTCGCCCCCAGACAGAGATGGAAGCTTTTTTGAAAACCAAAGGGGATCGGGCCAATCTGCAGGCGATTACTGAATTAAACAACAAAGTACGATACACCGTTGTCTATCAGGACAAGCCTTTGGGGTTGGGACATGCGGTCTGGTGCGCCCGGGAAGCGGTGAAGGATGACTGGTTTTTTGTTTTTTTGCCGGATGATCTGATTGATCACGAAGTTCCCTGCGCGGTGCAGATGATTCGGTCGTGGGAAGCGCATGCGGGAGCGACGGTTGCCGTGATGGAAGTCCCTTGGGAGCGGGTCAGTCAGTATGGAGTGGTTAAAGCCTTGCCGATCACCGAAAGCTTAGGCAAGATGGAAACGGTGGTGGAAAAACCAAAAAGGGAGGAAGCCCCCTCCAACCTGGCGATCATCGGCCGTTATCTCCTCCCTTCCATGATTTTTTCGCTTCTGGAAAAAGTAAAACCGGGGGCTATAGGTGAAATCCAGTTGACCGATGCCATTCTGGGGCTCATCAAATCAGAAGGGGTGTATGCCTACCAATTTGAGGGGGAGCATTTTGATGTGGGAAACAAGCTGGGATTTCTGGGAGCCAATATTCATTTTGGCATCCAACATCCCGATTTGGGACCTCAGGTGAGTGAGCTTGTCAAATTGTTTGCTGAAAGCAGGTGATTCACTCCCATGCTTTTTGCCGATGTCGTCTTGCCGTTGCCTGTTGATCACCCATTTACTTACGAGATTCCTTCTGACATCAAGGTTGTTGTTGGTTCAAGAGTTCTGGTTCCGTTCCACAAACAAAAAAAAGTGGGGTTTGTCATCGCCCTTCATGACAGAGGGGGCCATCACCCTTTAAAAAAAATCGAGGCGCTTCCCGGTCCTCCGGAGACCGATCTTTCCCCCTCCTACCTCGAATGGTTGATTTGGGCTTCTCACTACTATCTGGCCCCCCTGGGGGAGGTTTTGGCGACGGCACTCCCTTCCCCTTTTTTTAAACTTGACCCTCGTCAATCTCTTCCACAAAAAAAAAGCCGCTCCTCCCCGTTGGCTGATCATTGGGTCCATGAAAAGGAGGTGGTATTGAATGACGAACAACAAAAAGTTTTTTTGCAAATTCGTGACAACGTTTTTTCGGGAGAGTTCAAACCGATTCTTCTTCACGGGGTGACCGGAAGCGGAAAAACGGAAATTTATATTCATCTGATTCATGAAATCATTCGGTCGGGCAAACAGGTTCTTTATCTGGTGCCTGAAATTGGATTGACTCCCCAGATTGTGGCCCGACTGCGTCATCATTTTGGGGAAAAACTGGCCCTTTATCACAGCGGATTGACCGAAAACCAGCGTCTGCGTGAATGGCTTCGCGTCAAATCGGGAACAGCGGTTCTCCTCGTGGGGACCCGTTCGGCCCTCTTTGGCCCTTTTTGCAATCTGGGGATGATCATTATTGATGAGGAACATGATTCTTCCTACAAGCAGGAGGAGCGTTTTCGCTATCAGGCGCGCGATCTTGCTTTGGTCAGGGGGAAGATGGAAAAAATTCCGGTTCTGATGGGGTCTGCCACCCCGTCGCTTGAAAGTTATTTCAATGCCAAAAACAAAAAATATCTTTTTTATTCGCTGACCAACCGCCCCGAAGCGTCTGCTTTTCCGAAAATCACCCTCATTGACATGACGGTTGAAAAAAGACAGAGCGGCTCCCCCCTGATTCTCTGCCGCGAACTTCATCAAGCGATTGCGGACACTCTCAATCGGCGGGAGCAAGTATTGATTCTCTTTAACCGGCGGGGGTTTGCGGTCTCCCATTTTTGCCTTGCCTGTCAGAAGGGGGTAGTCTGTCCTCACTGCAGTGTGGTTCTTCCGTATCATAAAAAACAAAACATTCTGTTGTGTCATTACTGCGATGCGTCTCAAACGCTGACTTCTGTTTGTCCTTCGTGCGGCAGCTCTCAGATGACCCTCATCGGTTCAGGAACTGAAACTCTGGAGGGGGAGCTGAAAACTTTTTACCCCCAGGCCCGCATCAATCGGCTTGATCGGGATTCTGTCCAAAAAAAAGGAGCCCTCCTTTCTGTCTTGAAAGATTTGCGGGAGGGGAAGATTGATATTCTGGTGGGAACACAGATGATTGCCAAGGGGCATGATATTGCCAGGGTGACGCTGGTGGGAGTTGTCGGCATTGATGCGGTCCTGGGGGTTCCTGATTTTCGTTCATCGGAACGATGTTTTCAGTTGTTGACTCAAGTGGCCGGACGGGCCGGACGGGGGACAATGCCGGGGAAAGTGATTGTCCAGTCTTTTAATCCCAAACATTTCAGTATTAAAGCTGTTGATGATCATGCTTTTGATCGCTTCTACGAACAGGAATTAAAATGGAGGAGCGAGCTTGGCTATCCTCCTTATGGAAGGTTGATTGACATCCGATTTTTTTCTCCGGACAGTGGGAAGATTCAGCACTTTATCAAATGGCTTTTTGTTCAACTCCCGTCCTTGTCAATTCATGAGACAAAAATCTTAGGGCCGGCTCCCTCTCCGATTGAAAAATTGCGGGGGCGCTATCGATGGCATCTTGTTCTGAAAGGAACTTCTCCATCGGCTCTCAGGCAGACAGCCTTGAAGATATTGAGTTTGCGGGATCAGGGAGGTTTTAAGGGAATTAAATGGGCGGTTGATGTCGATCCGATTAATATGTTATAAAAATCTGGATGCCATCTGACGAAGAATCTGGCTTTGCCAGTTCTGAGCTTGCAGGCTTCCTTCATCGCGAAGTCCGCCTATGGCGGACGAAGCGGGAAGGTATGTAAATGCTAAATATTCTTAAATTTCCCGATCCCCGGCTAAGAGACAAATCGAGAAAGGTTGAAAAAGTGGGACGGGTCATCCAGGATCTGGCAAAAAACATGTTTGAAACGATGTATGATGGCAATGGCATCGGGCTTGCGGCCCCGCAGGTGGGGGAGCTGGTTCGTCTGATTGTTCTGGATATTCCCTTGATTGATCCTGTTGATCCCCAAAAAACGAAAAGAGATCCCCTGGCCCTGGTTAATCCCCAGATTGTCTGGGGGGAGGGAAATATTCAATATGAAGAGGGATGTTTGTCCTGTCCGGAACTGGTTGTTCTGGTGGATCGGATGAAGGCGATCCGCGTCTCTTACCTTGACCTCAACGGAAAGCCGCTTGAACTGGCGGCTACTGGCCTGAAGGCTGTTTGTATTCAACACGAAATTGATCACTTAAACGGAATCCTGCTTGTTGACAAGATTAGTCGGCTCAAGCGGGATTTGTACAAGCAGAAAAGATTAAAAATTGCCAAGGAAGAAAAGGACATGGCTACCGTTTTGTGAAACCTTCCATTCTTTTTATGGGTTCTCCCGAGTTTGGGAGAGCCTCTCTACAAGCACTTTGGGAAGCGGGTTATCCTGTTACAGGAGTTGTTGCCCAGCCGGATAAGCCGGCAGGGAGGGGACGTCTTCTCACCCCTTGTGCTGTAGCCCATTATGCCCGCAAAAAAGGAATTCCACTTTTTCAGCCTGCCTCTGTCAAAGATCCGGAGTTTACCCGTCAGGTTCTCCACCTCAAACCTGATTTTATTGTCGTCTCTGCTTATGGAAAAATACTGACGGAAGAACTGATTCGAATTCCCCGCTATGCCTGTTTGAATATTCATGCTTCCCTTTTGCCCGTCTACCGCGGAGCGGCGCCGATTAACTGGTCTCTTTTAAACGGTGAAACCGTGACCGGTATCAGTTTAATGCGGGTGGTTTTAAAGCTCGATGCCGGACCGGTTTATTGTCAGGAGTCGCTTTCTATCGATCCCCAGGATACGGCCGGAACCTTAACCTTGAAACTGGCCGATTTGGGAGCGACCCTGTTAATCAGGTCGTTGGACCTGATTGCTTCGGGTGAATTAAAGGCAGTTCTTCAGGATGAAGCGCGAGCGACGTATGCGCCCCTCTTGAAGAAAGAAGATGGAAAGATTGATTGGCAAAAATCGGCTGCGAAAGTTCACAATCAGGTGCGTGCCTTGAACCCCTGGCCTGGTGCCTACACATTCGTTGACAAGAAAATGCTTAAAATCTACCATGGGTCTATCGAACAGGAAAAAACAGAGGCGGAAGCCGGGACGGTTTTTTTTCTGAACGGACAGGGGATTCATGTGGCTTGCGGACAAGGAACCTACTGTTTGGAAGAGGTCCAGCTTGAAGGCAAAAAAAGAATGCGGGCAGAAGAGTTTGTGAGAGGATATCGATTGGAGACAGGAACCAAATTATTGTGAAAATCATAGCCCCATCTATTTTGTCCGCCGATTTTTCGCGATTAGGCGATGAAGTTCGCGCCGTGGAGACGGCAGGAGCCGACTGGATTCATATCGATGTCATGGATGGTCATTTTGTTCCTAACATCACGGTGGGCCCCTTCATCGTGGAAGCGGTCCGCAAGGTGACCTCTCTTCCCCTGGATGTCCATCTGATGATTGAGAATGCCTCCCGTTATGTTGCTGATTTTGTCAAAGCAGGAGCCCATACCATCTCGGTTCATGCCGAAACCGGATTTCATCTGGACCGGGTTTTGCACCAGATCCGGGAGCTGGGAGCCAAGCCCGCTGTGGCTTTGAATCCGGCGACTCCCATTTCGCAGATTGAAAATGTTTTGGGGTTGGTTGATATGGTTTTAGTGATGACCGTGAACCCCGGCTTTGGAGGGCAAAAATTTATTCCCTATTGCAAGGCCAAAATCAAGGCGCTGAGGGGAATGATCGATCAGGCTGGTTTAAAGACGTTGATTGAAGTGGATGGTGGGGTCACCATTGACAACATCGGAGAATTGTCCCGTTTGGGAGCTGATCTGTTTGTCGCCGGTTCTGCAATTTTTGGAAGTCCGGATTACGGGAAGACCATTGCAGAAATGAAAAAGAAAATTCATGCCGCTTAAAAATTTTTTCCGCCAGGAAGTTCTGGATTTGACCGCCTATCATCTCGAAGAACATACGGGGGTCAAGCTCAATCAAAATGAATCTCCCTGGGATATCCCTGTCGAGTTGAAAACAGAGGTGGTGGAGGCATTGATCCGGATTCCCTGGAACCGTTATCCGTTGTCTGAAACACGGACCCTTCAGAAAAAAATGGCCAAGTATCTGGGGGTCTGGCCGGACAATTTAGTCTTTGCCAATGGATCGAATGTTCTCATCCAGGCGTTGACCTTTGCTACTTCCATTGCACGCGAGATTCTGGTTGTTGATCCCACTTTTGGAATTTATGAAGTGGAAGCCAAGCTTTTTGGAAACCGGGTTATCCGAGTTCCGCTTCGGGAAGACTTCTCCATTCCTCCCGATCTTTTTTTAAAGACATTAAAAAAGGAAAAACCGGGCTTGGTTTTTATTCCCAATCCCAATGCTCCCACCGGTAATCTTTTTGACCGCGATCTGCTCATCAAAATCATTTCAACTGCTGACTGTCTGGTTGTTATTGATGAAGCTTATTGTCAATTTTCAGGAGTGACTCTGCTTGATGATCTGAAGGAGCATGACAATCTGGTGATCTTGAGAACATTCTCCAAAGCCTTTGCGCTGGGGGGATTAAGATTGGGGTGGATGATCGCGGAGCCGGAGATTTGTCACCAAATCCAGAAATGCCTCCTTCCTTTTCGATTGGGAAAACTGACTTTCGCAACCGCGATGGCTGTTCTGGAATCACCGGAATATATGGAGGAATATGTCAAGGTCGTTTGCAAAGAGAGAGATCGATTATATCAGGAGATGAAAAAAATAAAACGAATCAAGGTTTACCCTTCGCAGGCCAATTTTTTGCTGTTTGAAGTGGAAAAGGGGGAGGCTGTATTTAGAAAATTACTGAGCGAAAAAGTGATTCTACGCCAAGTGAACGATGGACGGCGTCTGGTCAATGCCCTGCGGGTCAGCGTTGGGGCTCCGGAGGAAAATGATGTTTTTTTGAATGCTTTAAGAAAAATTGTCGGTTGATTTACACATCCCACGGAATATCTTTGACTCCCATTCTCTTATTAACCATACGGGCCAACATAAACAACAAATCAGATAAACGGTTCAGATAAATGAGGATCTGTGAGTCAACAGTTTCTTTTTGATTGAGGCTCACCAGTTTACGTTCAGCTCTTCTGCAGACTGTTCGGGCCAGGTCAAGATGGGAAGCGGGGAGCGATCCGCCATGCAGGATAAAATTTTTGATCGGATCAATCTCGGAATCACACCGATCAATCGCTTTTTCCAGGGCTGTTATTTTATTCTCCCCAAAGTCAGCTTTGTTCTTTTGCTTTTTGTGTTGGGGGTTGGCGAGCTGAGCTCCCATGGCAAACAGATCCCGCTGGATTTGAAGAAGTAAATTTTTTATTTCCGGATCATTCAACAAAGTAATGGCAACCCCTAAAGAGGCATTCAGTTCATCAACATCCCCATACGTATCAACTCGCTGGTGATCTTTTTTTACTCTTGTTCCGTCAAATAAAGAGGTTGTCCCGTCGTCGCCGGTTTTGGTATAGATTTTCATATGTTTATCAAAACCTTTCCTGTTGGTGCGTTTCAGTGCAATTGTACTATTCTTGCCGATCGGTCAACGGGTGAAGCGCTTGTGATTGACCCAGGCGATGAGCCCGACAAAATTATCAAAGAGCTTGCCTCTTTTAAAGTAAAATATCTTCTCCATACTCATGCCCACATCGATCACATTGGGGGGACCTCATTTGTAAAAGCTTCTTGCGGTGGTAGAATTGCTTTGCACAAGGATGATTTGTTTCTCTACGACAATATTGAAATGCAGGGGCAATTTTTAGGCATGCAAACCAATGCTCCTGTCAGTCCGGTGGATCATTATCTTATTCATGGGGATGTCATTGAGTGGGGAGAAAAAAATCGCATTGAAGTCATCCATACTCCAGGGCATACACCGGGAAGTTTGAGTTTTGTAAGCAGGGGCTTGGAGGCAAAAGAAGAGCTTCTTTTTGCTGGCGATACCCTCTTTCTCGGCTCCATCGGCCGAACCGATTTGTGGGGAGGAGATTTTGATCAGATTATCCATTCCATTAAAACCCGCTTGATTACCCTTCCCGAAACCATGCCGGTGGTTTGCGGTCATGGACCGATGACGACCGTGGGAAGAGAGAAAAAACTGAATCCATTTCTTGGCGGAAATTATTAAGCTTGATATTTTCATATTATATAGATAATATCAATAATTGATATTTAATATATATTATGAAACAAGAGATATCCAATATCACCATTCTAGAACGGCTTCAAAAATTGGCTCCCGATATGAGAGGAAGTTTTTCTACTCCAAGCCTTTTCAATCTTATTGGAGCCCGTTCTGCTCTGGGTGCACAAAGAGCCATCAAAAGACTTGTCAACTCGGGGGTTCTTTTTCGCTGTCAACGAGGCATCTATGTGACTAAGAATTTTGACCTTTGGACTGTGGCTGCCCGTATTGACGATGAAACGGCGTATGTTTCCATGGAATCTGTGTTGGCTAAAAATGGTCTGATCGGTACTGTAGTGGATGGTCATGTATCGGTTGTTACAACCAAAAAATATAAGCGTGGCTGTCATGTTCGGGACAAACGGATTGATTTTTATTCAATTGATCAAAAACTTTTTTTTGGTTTTTACAATACAAGGGGAATTCTTGTCGCTGACAATGAGAAAGCCTATTTGGATCTTCTGTATTATTACAATCGAGGGCATCGGTTTGTGATTGATCCGTTGAATGAAGTCGATTGTACTCAATTAAATCTCTCAAAAATAAATGCTTACCTCAAAAAATACAAAAATCCAAAATTTGTATCTTTTGTAAAAAGAAAACTCTATGGATGAAACCAAAGAACGAGAATTGTTGTTGTTGAGGCTTATGCACCTGATTGCCGGGAAATTCAGAAATACAGCGGTTCTGAAAGGAGGAATGGTTTTGCGCCTTTTAAACAGCCCTCGCATGACACAGGATGTTGATTATGTCTTTACGACCAAAGAATCGCGTAAAATTATATGGGGACAATTAAAAAAGTTGATAGAGGACGAAAGAGATCTGACTATCGTGGATGCTCAATTGAACTCGCGTGGAATTATTGTAAAGGTGAAGAGCGGAAACAGGGAAGTGATGCTGGAAATTGCCGTGGTTGATTCCCTTGTTCTTCCACCAGAGCAAATGACAACAACTATTCTATCTCAACAATATCAAATGCCGGGGCAAGTGATTACTGTCATGGCTTTATCGGAGGCTTATGCCAACAAGATTGCGGCTTGTTTGGAAAGAACAACCATGAGAGACTTATATGACCTGACTATTTATCAGGGTTTAACCTCTTTTGACAAGACCACCTTGTGCAAGAGACTCAATCAAATTCAAATTCAAAGAACCAAACCCAGAGCGGTCAGTTTTTTGGAAGCCGCTCAGATGTTGAGGGAACGCAATCTGGCTCTTCAAAAAACAGATTTGGAAAAAGAATTATCAGGTCTTGTTCCTTCAGACTTTATGGTCGGAGGATTGAACATGATGAAGAATTGTATTAACAGAATATGTCGGGAACTGGAAAGTTTATGAAACAATACCTTCAACTCTTGAAAGATATTCTGGAAAAAGGGGAAAGGCGCTCCGACAGGACCGGGACCGGAACGTTGAGTCTCTTTGGGCAGCAGTGTCGGTATGACTTAAGCAAGGGTTTTCCGTTGGTGACCACGAAGAAGGTTCATTTAAAATCAATTGTTCATGAACTGCTCTGGTTTCTCAAAGGAGAAACGAATATCAAATATCTTCGGGATCAGGGGGTGACGATTTGGGATGAATGGGCTGACAAAGAGGGTGAACTGGGGCCGGTTTATGGTTATCAATGGCGGCATTGGGGGGACCAAATTACTCAAGCGGTCGACCTGATCAAAAAAGAGCCCACCTCCCGCCGGATTATTGTTTCCGCCTGGAACGTGGCTGATATCCCCCGGATGGCGTTGGCCCCCTGCCATGCTCTGTTTCAGTTTTATGTCCATGGAGACCGCCGTTTATCCTGCCAACTCTATCAGCGGAGCGCCGATGTTTTTTTGGGGGTGCCATTTAATATTGCCAGTTACGCGCTTTTGACGATGATGATGGCGCAGGTGACTGATTTACAGCCCGGTTTTTTTGTCCATGTTTTTGGTGATGTTCATTTATATCTCAATCACGTAGAGCAGGCCAAACTCCAGCTCTCCCGTGAGCCCAAGTTGTTGCCAAACATGAAAATAAATCGGTCAGTCAAAAATATCTTTGAGTTCCAGTATGAAGATTTTACATTGGAGGGGTATGATCCTCATCCTGCCATTAAAGCGGAGATAGCGGTATGATTTCGCTGATTGTTGCCATGAGCCAAAACAGGGTGATCGGCCGGGAAGGCCAAATCCCCTGGCATTTGTCGGAGGACCTGAAACGCTTCAAACAGATCACCATGGGGCATCCGGTGGTCATGGGGCGGAAAACATTTGAATCGATCGGCAAACCTCTTCCGGGACGCGAAAATATCGTTCTCACCAGAGATCCTCACTTCAATCCCCCGGGTGTTACCCTCATTCATGCTGTTGACGAAATTTTGAATATGAACGGCGAGATTTTTGTCATTGGCGGCGCCGAAATTTACAAACAATTTCTTCCCCAGTCAGACAAAATCTATTTAACGCTGATTGACGATGAGTTTGACGGGGATGCTTTTTTTCCAGAGATTGACTGGGAGAATGATTTTCAGATTATTGAAAAGTCGGAGATTCTTTATTCAGAAAAAGACCATCTTCCCTACCAGTTTGTGACCGCGGTCCGGAAGAAAAGCTGAACCCCCTTTTCTCCAGATCATCCACAGCCAGCCGGGCGGAGAGGACTGCCGATTCGATGGTGGCCGGAAGCCCGGTCGAGGTCCAGTCGCCAATCACGTAAAAATTATCGAAGGGGCTTTTCTGCGGTGGGCGCCAGGCTTCTGAACCGACTTGGGGAGAAAGGGTTGCTTTTCTTTCCTTATTGACCAGGGAGTGGATCAGATGGGCTTTACCCGCCTTGGGAAAGAGCCCCCCCAATTCATCCAACGCTATTTTCATGATTTCATCCTTTGAAAGATCGACAAATTGGTAAGCGCCGCTAATCACCCCCATCACATGATAAGGGGGATGGGATTCATCATAGATTTTGTTTTTGTTGAAATACCAATGGACCTTCTTGCCGCCGATTCCCACAAAGGGAGAATCGAGCAGATCCTGGTCGAACCAAAGATTGATGGAAACAATCGGCGAGTTTTTTAGTTTTTTAAGATTGCAAAAATAAGGTTCCGACTCCACAAACCCTTCGGGAATCAGACGCAGAAGGCTCGCAAAAGGGACCGCGCTGATGTAATAATCTGCCCTGATTAATTCGCCCGATTCCAACTCCACCCCCTGCACCTGATTGTCTAAAACATGTATTTTTTTTACGCTCATCCCTGTTTCGATTTTCTGCCCCCTGATTTCCAGGTATTCCCTTGCCGGCTTGGCCAGAAGATCATTCAAGGGACTGTTGGGAATGATCAGCCGCGAATCAAAATTCGAGCCCAAAAAACCTTTTACCAAAACAGCGGCTAGCATCCCCGCTCCGGCTACTTTCGGGTCGTCATTTAAAGTAGCCAATGTCAGGGGATCCCAGAAATTGGTTCGGGCCCTTTGAGACTGGCCTACATCTTCAAGCCATTCGTCTACATTTTGATCGAGGGGGAATCGGGGTTTTCCTTTTTTTAAGTTCTGCAACTCTCTTCCCAGTTTAACGAGCCCCCATTTGTCACGCCAGTTGAGCCCTTTGAGTTTCAAAAAACCTCCCAAAAGATTGAGTGGAGGAGGGAGGGAAGATGGATTGAATGAAGTCGGCTGCCCCTCTTCTGTTATCAGGGGAACTTCGGTTTTTGAGGGGATGAGGAGATGTCTTTTAGCGCCGATATTTTCAAGCAATTTCAGCGTTTCATGGTAAGCCCCGATCAGCAGATGCTGGCCGTTGTCAACCCAGCTTCCGATTTTTTTGTCCAAAAAAGAATAGGCCCGTCCCCCCAGGATCGGTTTTTTTTCCAACAGCCTGATTTTGAAACCGAGGGCATCCAAAAAAACAGCGGCGCTCAAACCTGCAAAACCGCCGCCAATGATAAGGGCCGATTTTGATTTCACTTTAAACGAAAGTAATGAGTCAGGAAGACGCGAAAAAGAATGATGGTTTTTTCAAAAAAATTCAATTTCACTTTCTGATCCAAAACAGGCCAGCCGTTCTGCCTGATTTTTTCAAGGATCGATCGATAGACCGTTCCCATGATCCGGGCGGCCAGCAGTTTTTTCCCGCGGTCATTTTTGAATTCAGCAAAACCTTTTTCATAATAACTGCAGGCTCGCCGATACTGAAATTCCATCAGGCTTTTGAAGGAGTCGGTATTTTTTCCGCTGAACAGATCTTCTTCGGTCACATGAAATCGCCTCAAATCTTCCCCTGGCAAATAAATCCGGTTTTTCTTCAGATCGGTTCCCACATCCCGGATGATATTGGTCAGCTGGAAAGCAATGCCCAGGTCGATTGCCGCGTTTCTGGAAGTAGGGCTCTCGTATTCAAAAATTTTCATGCAGACAAGCCCGACAACGGATGCCACTTGATAGCAGTATTGATAAAGCTCCGTGAAAGTCTCATATCTTTTTTTTCTGATGTCCATTTCACATCCTGAAATGAGCTCCAGAAGATAGGAGGAGGGAATGGAGAAACGGACGATGGTTTTCTTCAAGTCGTCAAAAAGGGGAATCGATGGATTCGTTTGATCGAGCTCCAGAATTATTTTTCTGATATTCCGGATTTGTTCCTGTTGAACAAACGGATCCTGTTCCTCATCCACCACGTCATCTACCACTCTGAAAAAAGCGTAGACCGTTCGCAGGGCCTCTCTTTTTTCCCGGGGAAGAAAGAGAAAAGAACTGGAAAAATTCGAGCGGCTCCGCGCTGTAATCACCCTCGGTTTTTCAAATTCAGTGATCCTGAATGGTGTCGCGGAGGAAATCATGAATAGGCCGGAACCTGCTTGGAAACGGTTTGGTTTAAAAAATGCTTTTTCCTGAAAGCTCTCCAGGCAAGCCCCCCCCATTCTTTTCTGGAAATGACAGGGCGCTGGTTAAAGACATCGGCTTTGGTCATAAGGATTTTTTCAAGAATAGTCATTCCTCCCAGCCAGGTCAGCCGAAGTTCAAAACCCAGGCGCCCCGGAATTTTGGAGCAGAGGTTTTTACCCTTTTCAAAAAGTTCCTTTGTCCTTTCAATTTCAAACAAGATCAATCTTTTGAAATTTTCATTAAGAACTTTTTTTGAAAGATCGTCTTCGGAATAACCGAATCGCACAAGATCCTCCTGGGGAATATAAACGCGATCCTTCTCCCAATCAACTGCAATATCCTGCCAAAAATTGGCAAGTTGCAGAGCGGTACAGATATAATCAGAATATTCGAGGAATTTGGGAGCAGGGTATCCAAACAGATGGAGAATAATCCGCCCCACCGGGTTGGCGGAGTAGCGGCAATACTGAAGAAGCTGGCTGAAATTTTCGTATCGTTTGACAACACAGTCCATTTTAAAGGCGGTCAGAAGATTGTCGAAAAGGGAGAGGGGGATTTGGAACTGTTGAATGGTGTTCTGGAGAGCGACAAAAACCGGATGGGTTGCTTCTCCTTTGGATGCTTGATTAAGTTCTTCGTTCCACTCAGTCAGTTTCGCCATTCGATGGCCTTCAAACTCTTTTTCGTCGGCAAAATCATCTGCAAGCCTTGCAAAAGCATAAACGGCAGAGACGTGGGGCCTTAACTTGCGGGGGATAGCCAGCGAGGCGACCGGAAAATTTTCGTAATGGTTTTTTGTGATCTGCCGGCAATAGGCGTATGCTTCTTTCAGAGAATATTTTTTCATTTTTTCTTAATTTTTTCACTAATCGACTTTCCAAACCGCAAAACCCCTTTAAGTCCTTTGGAATCTTTTTGAATCAACCGGGCCGCTTCCGACGGAGTATATTCCTGATGCAGTCCTGATTCCGACTCTTCAATAATGAATTTTCCCTTGTCGGTTTTGAGAGGGTGCACGAGTCTTTTTTTGCGTTCCGCCTTGCGCAGTGACGGATCGGCATAAAGACCGTCGGCCAGTTTTGAAAAGCCGATGTCTCTTACCTGCTGGACCGGCTCATAATCCTCTTCGTCGATTCGCGAGCCCGCTTTCCAATCAATCTGTTTTTTTTGTTTCATCAGATACCTTCCCACTCGTCCGCCTTAGGCGGACTTCGCGATTTATCCCGCAACTCAAAAGCTTTTGAGTGCTGGATGAAGGAAGCCTCCCAACTCAGAACGGGCAAAGCCCGATTCTTCGTTATGGGGTGACAGGCATAAAAAACAAAAGGCAGTCCGCTTTCGTGGACTGCCTTTGATCGTAGCAGATCATCAAGAATTAGGATACCTGATCTTTCAAGGCCTGACCGGCTTTGAATTTTGGAACTCGGCAGGCTTTGATGGTGATCTGGGCGCCAGTTTGCGGATTGCGTCCCACGCGGGCTTTTCTCTTGGAAATGGAGAAAGTTCCGAAACCGGTCAGGGTGATTTTGTCCCCCTTTTTGAGGCACTTCGCAATGTTGGCTGTGACTGAATTGAGCACTTTTTCAGACACAGCTTTGGAACATTTGCATTCTTTTGCGATCGAGTTGATCAGATCGGCTTTTGTCATACTCCCTCCTTGTTTGTTGGGTTTAGGTGTACCAAACTTTCAGGATACGAGAAACACCCCCCGGCCAACCCGCGAGGTTTCGTGTCCAGAAACTTTTGGAATTTGAAAAATTTATACACTCGCCCGCCAACTGTTTATTTTCAGGCTTAAACTGTTTTATGTCCTCTTTGTTATTGAGATGGCTGACGGGAGATGCACTCTGTTTGCGGTTCATCGGGTGGATAATTTTTGTTTAAAAAACTGGCAGAATGATAGTCCAGGGCAAAACAAAGTCAAGATTAAAAAAGCGGGCGAGGGTAATGCCTCAGTTTCACCTTGCCAAGAGAATTAACCCCCGAAGGGGGTTCAAGGAATGTAGCCGTGGGTGTCAACCCACGGCTACATTCCTTGAACC
>SBBF01000022.1 GCA_005240075.1 Nitrospira sp. | reverse complement strand
GGCAGGAGGGGTATGGCGCCTTCACCGCAAGCCAATCGCAGATGGACAAACTGCTTCAATACATTCGGACACAGGAAGAACATCATCGCAAAAAAACATTTCAGGAGGAGCTTGTTGAATTTTTGAGGAATCAGAAGATCGGCTATCGGGAGGAGTATTTGTGGACTTGAGATCACGCCGCTTTGGGGCTGAGGGGTCTTGTTGTATTTCTGGTCCGGGGGTTGGCCTGCCGGCAGGCACCCCCGGCTGGCAGAACCTTGCGCCTTCGGTGCATGGCTCAAGTCAGCCACAGAATAACTCAAACAACCTGAAACGAATCGTCTCAATTAGCCTGAAACGCAACAAACACAAACAACACTCTCTGGAGAAATTATTTTTTGTGACAAACCATTTTTTGCCGATTGACATTCTCTTGGTCGGTTCCTATACACCCCTTAATCAGGTTCCAGAAATGGATTAAAAGGGAATCCGGTGATTAAATCCGGAACGGTCCCGCCGCTGTGACCCTTTACGTTTGGTGATTCGGAGGGGCGAATCTTGTATTCGCCCTTATATGGGGGCGAACACGAGGTTCGCCCCTACCACAATCTTTTGCATGATTTAACCACTGTCTATTAGATAAGGGATGGGAAGGCTGCAAAAGGAGAGGGAAGTCAGAAGACCTGCCTGATGATGGGGAATTTCTCCCATACTTTGCGAGGACAAAAAATGAATCATCTTTCTCTACGGTTTTTTCTTTTTGTTTTTTTTCTTTTTTCTACCGCGTGCGGGTCGATAGAAACCATTTCTCTGGATGATTCTGAAAAACAAATCAGCGCCGGTACCGATCTTCTTTTCATGTTTGGAACCGACTATGCCTCTTCCGGCCAGATCTATACGGCTGACCTTGAAGAGCCTGCGGCTCTTTCCAATTCTGGAATAACAGGGCTTGGATCAAGCGCTGTCATCCGTTTTTTTGACGGCCTTTTGTATATTCTTCATGATGGTTATTCGATTGGAAGTTCCGACAATGTCCAGATTCTTGATCCAGCGTCTGATTTTTCGACTGTCCATCAATGGTCCACCGGCAATGGAACCAATCCACATGATCTGGTGGTAATCGGGGGGAACGCTTATATCACCCTCTACAATCCGGAAAATGATCCGGACAACATCGATGCAGAGGGGAATCCAGGAGACCTGATTGTCATGAATCTCGACAATGGGGAGATCAACCAACGGATCAGTTTTTTTGATTTTTTGAATGATGACGGCGATCGGCATGCGTTTGCCGATCAGATGGTATTTGTTGATGATCTTCTTTATGTTGCTCTTCAGGATCTGGAGAGTGATTATTCCCATAATACCGCCGGTAAAATTGCCGTCATCAACACCGATACCGATGAGGTTGAAAATGTTTTGACTCTTCAGGGGAGAAACCCGGTGGATTTGGTTGCCTCGCAAGATGGCTTAAAACTTTTTGCCGCACTCCAGGCTCCGTATGACTATACTCTGGGCAACTTTGATACATCAACAAATTATGGGGGAATCGAGATCGTTCCGTTGGATGATCCTGAAAACACGATTCTCTTGAGCGATGACAACCTGGGGGGCTATGTGGAGCGATTGGCAAGCGGGGGGAACAGGATTTTTGCTGTTGTTTCACAAATGGATTCTGCAACGTTTGAATTCAGCTCCGAGATTGTTTCGATGAAAGAGGAGAATGAACATATGGATGGGGTAGAAATTTTTTTGAAAAACAGTTCAGATGTGAGAGAAATTTTTGTTGATTCTTTAGATCGCATCTGGATTTCGCGGCGGGAAATCAGTGCGGATGACGGATCAGCCTCCGATCCCCAAGTGGACTTTTCTGATTTATTGACAGGGGAGGCTCTCGGTTCCTCGTTGGTTCCAGAAGTATCGGTGACTTCAATTGTGGAGGGGAATTTGTAATGCGTCTCTTTTTAATCCTGTTTGTTTTATTTGTCTTCGTCTCCTGTCTTGAAGCAACACCTATGACAGTTCAGGAGGGGAGCGGTTCTGCCGACGGGTCGGAGAGTGCCCCTGCCGATGAGGATGAGTCCGTTGATGTGCAATCGGTTGATTTGAACGAAGAGGGCCCCTTGGTAATGACGGTGGGAGAAAGTTTTCAGCTGGTACTTCTGGCAACACTGTCAAACGGCGAGGTATCGGATGCTGATGCAGACCGTGTGGTCTGGTATTCAAACAATGCGGACGTTGTCTCTGTATCGGATAATGGTGTGGTGACAGCCCTTGGGGAAGGATCGACAACTGTCAAGGGAACTCTCTCTTCCCAGTCGGACAGCATTGATATTGTTGTGCGGGATGATGAGGTGGATTTGACGAACCTTGATTTTCATCAGGCCAATTTTTCGAAAAGCAGTCGGAGTGCTCTGACTCTGACCCTCGATGCTGATTTTTCAGACGGCACTTTTTATCGCGGTATTTCGGCCGAGGATTTGAGAAAGAAAATTTCCTGCGACCTTTCTTTTTCGTCATCTGATGAGGAATCTGGCGTGATCACTCAAGAAGGCATGTTTACCCCTGTGGAGAATGGCATCACCACTCTGAAGGTCCAGTGTGGGCTTCGGGCTGATACCGTAACCGCAACCATCAATGGGTTAAGTGATCTTGAGGCCAATCCTGATGAAGAAATTGAATCGTTGATGATCACGGTTGATTCGTCCGACTGGGTAGTAGGGGAGACAAGAACCTTGACTGCGACTGCTGTGTTCAATACAGGGACGGTTACTGGTATTTCCCGTACGTTTGTGACTCCCGGTGGAACGTTGGCGGCTATTGCCTGGGAAGCGGATGATGATTCCTTTTTGCAAATTGATTCGGGAACAGCAGAATTGTTGGGCTATGGGACCACGACTCTGACCGCGACCTTTCAGGAGGCTTATGATGAGACTGAAGTCTCCATTAAAATGAAAAGTGAAGATCCGGATGACTCAGCCGATTATTTTTTGAGTTCCAACGACAATCTTTCCATCTCGTATGGAACCAATGCTGGCTATGGTGACCACCTTTTTCCAACGATTGTTTACGGAATGCCGCAGACGGGAGGTACCCACGTAGTCTCGTTTGGCGGCGGGGGCTCATTGCTTGTTGAACTTGTTGATTATGTTGTGGTAGATGGAACCGGTTTTGATTTTACCATCTTTGAAAATCCAGAGGCTCTCGAAGGATACAATCTTTTTGCGGAGAGAGCTTCTGTGTCAGTAAGTACGGATGGAATCAATTTTTATTCTTTTTCGTGTGATGTTGATGACGAAGAAGAAGTCTATGAAGGGTGCGCCGGAGTCAATCCGGTCAATGCCAATGAAAATCCGCTCGATCCGGAAGTGTCCGGCGGCGATTCATTCGATCTGGCTGATTTGGGAATTTCAACGGTTGCCTTTATTTTGATAGAAGATCTAAATACCTGCGTGCCCGATGATCCAACTTACTATGCGGCCGATGGCTCGCTGTTATGTTCGGTCAGTGGCACTCAGGGTTTTGATTTGGATGCCATTGCCATTCTCAATGGAGTTAACAATTAAGGAGAAAATACATGTTGTCATTATTAGCTGCAGTATTTGCCGGATGTAATGGAAGTCAATCAATCGAAGAAGAAAATTCGTCGAGGGAGGGTCCGAAGACTGATCCTCCTGTCGATGAAACAGAAGAAGGTTCTCTTGATGGAACTGATCAAGAAGGGGAAGAGACGGGTGGAGATAATACCGTAGAGACTGAAACCCCTTCTCTTACTTTTTATCAGGACTATTCTGTTGAAGGCGAACTCCAGACACTTTTTTCTTCAGGCGACAATTTGTGGGCGATCAGCAGGCGCGCAGGGAGTTACGGAAATCCGGAGAGTGAATCTGTTTATGCCTTAAGTTCTGATTTGGCTCTCGAAAAAGTCACTGATCTTCCTGATCCGGAACAACGGAGCTATCAATGGAGCCTCCCTTTTCAGCATGCGGGATCCAACTATGTGGCCACCCTTTACGCCAGCACCGAAGGGTATGATGGTCAGGATGGAACGCATCATGGAGTGGTAGTTTTGGATGACGCGGGGAATGTTCTGGCTGATCATGATCTTTACACCACGACAGGAAACAGGGGGCCCAGCGCGGTCAGTTTTGATGAAACGACCGGCCAGCTTTATGTTCTGATGAACAATATGTCCATGACCTTTGATGAAGAAGAGGTTCTTGATTTTGGATCCTCCGCCATTGTGCAGATCCCTGATTTCTTGAGCCAAACCGCTTCCTATTCTGTTTTAACGTTGGATGGCTTCAAGAACGCCAGTTCCATGGGTTTGAGGAATGGAAAACTGGTGGTGGCGGCCGCCAATAATACTCTGGATGCCGATAAGGGAGCGGCCAAAATTCTGGTTGTTGACCCAGCCGGTCAGACGATCGACAAGGTGATTGATATTCCCAATGGGGTGGGAATGAATGGTCCGGCGCCGATTAATCAAAATGGAGATCTGATTTTTACCGGAAATAACAGCCAGGCTCAGTCGATTGTTCTGCTCAATGGATCGGATCAGGTTGTTGCCCGCACACTTCCATCAGGTTATCAGGTCTATGTAGCCAATGCAGAGCCGGTTGGTTCATCCTTGTTGTTCAATGTGACCCAAGCTGGTGAAACCTCGACTCTCCTTCTTCATGATGACGGCAGTTCCTTTGAATTAAATAAAATTGAAGCGCTCTTCGGAATTTCTCCTGTTTCAATCGGTGGAAATACTTACTGCGATGGGGCTTCCGGAGCCGGCATCATGGATGATGGAACGCTTTTATCGAGCATTACCTGTTACATCAGCGGGGAGTAGCGACGATTTTTGCCAGAGGATGATTTTAATTTTCTTATAGTATTAACCCAAATCGGAGTCTTTCCAAACTCCCTGGAAAAAAAAGGCAAGGCTGAAAGCGGATATAAAAAGGAGGCTTGCCACCCAAAAGGGGAAGGTGATTCCCAGATGATCAAACAGATAACCAGCCGCAATCGGCCCCACTACTCGCCCCAAACTTCCGGCTGATTGAAAAATTCCCATCATTCCCCCTTGTTGATGTAATGACGATCGAGACATGAGTCCTGAAAGAGAAGGATTGGTGAAAGCATAGCCTATGGAATGGAAAGACAGGATGATGACAAATAGCAGAATCGAAGGAGAGTAACTGGCTCCCACAAGCGATAATCCCATCAGTCCTGTCCCCACCATAATCAAAAAAACCTCTCCATATTTTTTGACCAGTGGTCCAATCCCCTTTCCTTGAATAAAAACCATAATCA
This sequence comes from Nitrospira sp., assembly GCA_005240075.1. Taxonomy (GTDB): domain Bacteria; phylum UBA10199; class UBA10199; order UBA10199; family SBBF01; genus SBBF01. Next base: position 10,443 of record SBBF01000022.1, on the reverse strand, counting down.
ATGCCAGAAAAGCTAAAATCAGTCCGGCATGAATGGCATCCAGTTGAAATCGTCTTAAAAGAAAGAGGCCAAAGGTTGTTTCCAATTGGGCCATTCCTAATGTTACGATGAAGAAAAGCAGAACAGGGAGTCCCGTCGACCTGTTTTTTAAAGTCTGAACGATCAATTTTCGGGTGGGGTGAGGACGATGTTCTGATCTTAAATTAATACTTAAAGAATGTTCTTTAAGTATAAAGAAAGTAAAAATAAAATTTAATAAAGATAGGCCGGAGGCAAAGAGGGGGGCGGCAGCATATCCCCAATGGGAAAGGAGTCCACCGATCGCCGGTCCAAAAAGAAAACCAAGTCCAAAGGCGGCGCCAATCAACCCCATCCCTTTGGCTCGATCCTCCGGCTTGGTGACGTCAGCGATATAGGCCATCGCAGTTGAAATGTTGGCTCCAAAAAAACCGGATAGGAGTCTCGCTACAAAAAGTCCTGACAAGAGGGGCGCGAGTCCCAAAAGAAGCATTGATAGGGACATTCCGAAGAGGCAGATGAGAATGACTGGCCGCCGTCCGATGCGATCGGAAAGATTTCCCCAGAGAGGACTGAATAAAAACTGCATGCCGGAATAACACATCATGAGCCATCCCAATTGGCTGGCGCTCGCCCCGAAAGCTGTGGCGTAGTAAGGGAGAATGGGAACGACAATTCCGAAACCGAGGAGATCAATAAAGACAACCAGAAAAATGGACATGAGGGGATTTTTCATGACATCATTTTATCAACGATCATGATGATAAAAAGAAGCAAGAGATAAACAATGGAATAACCAAACAACTGCCAACAAGATCTTTTTGTTTTCTCCAAACTGACTTTGATGGCGGCCCCGATGAACAAGAGGCTTAAAACGGAGGCGGCTGTCAAATAGACGAGTCCCGCTGAGTTCAAAAAATAGAGGCTTAACGACAACGGGAGGAGAGTGAGTGAGTAGTACAAGATTTGTCTTCGTGTTGCCTCATCACCATAAATAAGGGGATACATGGGATAATTGACCTTGGAATAATCTTCCTTGCAACAGAGAGCCAGCGCCCAGAAATGGGGAGGGGTCCAGATGAAAATGATGAGGAAGAGAATAACGGCGGTCCAGGAGAGATTCCCGGTGGCTGCGGCCCAACCGATCAACGGGCCGGTCGCCCCCGCTGCTCCGCCGATAACGATGTTGTAGGGGGTTCGCGGTTTAAGCCAGAGCGTGTAGTAAAAACTATAAAAAAGAATCGTGGCCAATCCCAAAAGGGCGCTCAGAAGAGAGCCCAGCTTCCAAAGAAGAACAAGGGAGACGATGCCGGTGACAATTGCAAAAATCAGGGCATTTACCGGTTTGATTTTTCCCTGCGGCAGAGGTCTTTTTTTAGCGGTTCTCTCCATTCGTTTGTCGATTTCCCTCTCAAAATATTGGTTGAATGCGTTGGCTGAACCGCCGGTTAGAAAAATAGCAGCTGTTAAAATCCACACTTTCCACGAATGAATATCAAAACTCCCCTCGATGATGAGGGCCGTTAACCCTGTCAGGGCAAAAAGGAGGCTAATGCGCGGTTTGGTGAGCAGAAGATAGTTCATACAGAATCGTCAAAATACAAATCAACAACAAGGCAGCCCCGGCGTTGTGGGCCGTGGCCACAGCCAGGGGAAGAGCGAAAAAAATATTGGATAACCCCAGAGCCACTTGGAGGGCTAACACACCCAACAGGGCAAAACCAATTTTTTTTGTGGGGGGGTTGGCCAAGCATCGGACTCCCAGAAAACTTAAGATTAAAAATGTGATCAAGGCCCCTATCCGGTGTGCCATATGGATGGTCATTCGGGCTTCGTTGTGCAAAATTCCCCCTTCGTAATTTTGTCCAAAATCATGCCAGACAAAAAAAGCTTCTTTTAAATTCAGAGGAGGCCACAAATGCCCTTGACAGGTCGGAAAATCGGGACAGGCCAGAGAGGCATAGTTGGCCGATGTCCAGCCCCCGAGGGTGATTTGGAGGATCAAGATGATAAGGCCCAGAATTGCTATGAATCTCAATTTGCGTAGGGGCGATCCTGTGTGATCGCCCATGAAATGGGGCACCATGGTTAACGTCATCCACCACAACAATCCCAATATGGTCAACCCTCCCAATAGGTGCGCCATAACAACGAGGGGGTGTAATTTGAGAGTGACCGTCCACATTCCCAAAAGAGCCTGAAAAATGACAAGACCAACCAAGAACCAGGGAAGGAAGCGACGGTGTTGGATAATAGCCAAAACGAGGATCGATAACCCCAGAGTTCCCGCCAGATAGCGGTGAATCATTTCTTTCCAGGCTTTTTCAGTTTCCAGAGGCCTTCCCAGATTATTATTTATTTGGTGTTTTTCCGGGACAACAAGATATCCATAACAACCGGGCCAATCGGGGCATCCCAGTCCTGCGTTGGAAAGCCGGACATAAGCGCCAAAAACCACGACGATAAAGGCTAAGACCGTTGTGATGAGAAGAAATGATTTAAGGGTCATTTCTGTTTTTTGAGTTGGCGGTAAAACCAGAAGCCGAAAGTAGAAGCAAACAGAAGGGGAACAAGGCTTAAAAAAAATGTCGACCACCGAAAAGCGTTCAAACTTCCCCCCTGGGCCGTGTAACAACTCGAACAGGCAAGTAAACGGGGGGAATCAAGCAAGATCAGAACAAAAATGAAAAGAAATAATTTTGCCATTATTTCAGGTACACTAACCCATATAATATCGGCCATACCCCCACGACAAACAACCAAAGGGCCAGAACGGCGGAGAAAACCCCCTTTTTCTCCAGTTTTTTGTAAAAAAAAGCCATGATAAAAAGAGCCGCCAGAACATGTACGGCATGGAAGCCGATGATCAAATAAAAAAAACTTCCGTAAATGCTGGAAGTCATCGTTAGTCCAAAGCGAATCAGGCGGGCCCACTCATAGCCCTGAAACAAAAAGAAAATAATGCCCAAAATCAGGGAGGTGAAATAAATTTTTCTGACTCTCTCCTCGAATCCTCTTTTTGAAAACAAACGATAACCGGTATAAAGGAGAAAACCACTTGCCAAGAGAATGAGGCTATTAAACCCGGTTGTCAGAAGGGGGAGACGGGGTTGTCCCATTGGTGGCCAATTGATCGCCCCCGACCGGACAATCCAAAAAGCGCTGATAAAAGACGTAAAAAGCATCGTTTCCACAAAAATGAAGGCGATTACCCCCAATACTGGACTTGAAATAACCGAGTTATTTTTCATGACAAGTTTAATGATGAACGACGTCGCTGTTTTTCACGGCAGAGCCTATACTGTGCCAGTTGGTTCCCTCATGGTTCATGATATCTGGGGCAATGACGAAGAAGAAAAGGAACATCAGCGTGAGACAGATGAGGAGGATATACCAGATGATCTTTTTCTCGACATTTAAATGCATGAAATAGGCGGCCACCATCAACGCCTTGACGACGGCAATGCCAAAAGCGGTCATCAGGGTGAGAAGGGGAATGCCGATCAAGGGGCCCAAAACACTGACGATGAGCAGGATAACCAACGTTCCCCAGATTTTAAAATAATTCGGATGGGGGTGAGCTTGAGAGGTTGGATGCGAATCAGACATAAAAAAATCTCCTTCAGAATTATTTGGCGATATACAAAAGGGGAAACAAAAAAATCCAGACCACATCCACAAAGTGCCAGTAAATGCCGATGCACTCCACGCGGTGAAGGTTTTCTCCCTTTTTTGCCGCATGAGCCACAAAAGCCATGATGATCATGCCTGCTAAGACATGGCAACCATGAAGTCCCGTGGCGGTATAGTAAAAAGACCAGAAAACCCCGGAGCTCAACGTAATGCCATGATGGATTTTGGTGCCATATTCGTAGGCTTTCACCAGCATGAATACAAGCCCCCCCCCGATGGTATACCACAAATAACGGTAGGCCTGGGCTCCGTTTCTTTCCTCGGCCGCCTGATGGGCCAGCACAACAAAATAGCTGGAGGTCAGAAGAACGAAGGTGTTAAAAGCGCCAGCCCAAGTATTGGTATGCGCGGCGTCGTGGGCCCAGTCTAGATTATGCAGACGCAACAGAAGATAAGAAACCAGGAGTCCCCCAAAGATGACAATTTCCGATCCGATGATCCACCAAGTGGCCAGTTTGGCTGTCCGGATACCGGTTACAGACCGTGTATTCGCGATGGGAATTGTGCAGGATGACATATTGATTAATCTCCTCTCAGTTTGGCTCATTCTGGGGCCAGAAATCGGTACTGCGCCCCGGAACGCCATATTCATAAGGCCCCCGATAGACTTCCGGCATTTTTTCAAAATTACCGTGAGGAGGAGGGGAAGGGGCGACCCATTCCAGGGTGTTGGCTTTCCACGGATTTCTTTCGGCCTTTTTTCCCTTCCAGAGACTTCTGACAAAGTTGTAGAAAAAAACCGTCTGAAACGCCAGCATCACAACCGTGGAAACAGTAGCCAACTCCCTCAAGAAATACAAACCGGGGGTGTTTAATTCTGGAAAGTGCTGATAGTTATAAATACGACGGTGTTCTCCATACATTCCGAGAAAAAAGAGAGGAATAAAAATCAGGTTGAACGGAATGATGGTTCCCCAAAAATGAATTTTTCCCAGTCTTTCGTCCATCATCCGGCCGAACATTTTGGGAAACCAGTAGTAGATTCCGATAAAAAAACCGATCACGGCAATCGGCACGAAGGTGTAATGAAAATGGGCCACCACGAAATAGGTGTCGTGGAAGAAGATATCGGTGCCGGAAGCTCCCAGAAAAATGCCGGTTACCCCCCCGATGATGAATTCAATGATAAAGCCAAGCGCAAAGAGCATCGGGGTGGTAAACGAAATCGATCCGCCATAGAGGGTCGCCATGACCAGAAAGCAGATTTCAGCAATCGGCACTGAAATAATCAGGGTGGTAATCGCAAAAAGGTTGGCCATTCGGGGATCGATTCCGGCCACGAACTGATGGTGGGCCCAAACGACAAAACTCAATATTCCTGTAATGTAGACGCTGTGAAGAAAAGTTTTATACCCGAACAATTTTTTTCTGGAGAATGTGGTGATGACTTCCACCGCCATTCCCAGCGGAGGGAGCAGAACCACATAAACCTCCGGATGGCCGAAAAACCAGAAGAGGTGTTGCCACAACATCGGGTCCCCCCCTTTGGCGGCGTCATAAAAAGAGGTGCCAATGAACTGATCAAACAGCAGCATAATGGCGCCGGCAATCAAAGGTCCCACCGAGGCCATGAAAAGAAGACTTGCGATCACAATCATCCAGATTACCATGGGAACGTCATACATCTTCATTCCTTTGGCCCGCGCGTTCATCAGGGTTGTGATAAAATTGATCCCTCCCAGGAGGAAGGCAACAAATTCAAGAGCAACGGCGATCAGCCAGAGAGGAGCCCCCATCGGGGTCAAATTGTATTCCGCTTTTGCCGAAAGGGGGGGATAGGCGGTCCAAGCCCCCCCAAAGCCGCCGCCCGGAACCAGAAACGAGGCGAACAGAACGATCACGCTGAGAAAGAAAATCTGGTAGGAGAGGCGGTTGATTCGGGGAAAAACCATGTCGTCGCAACCGATCATCAGCGGGATCAGAAAATTGCCGAAGGCGGCGATCAAAACAGGCATGGCAAACCAGAAGATCATGATGGCCCCATGATTGGTGACCAGCGCATTGTAGGCGGCTTGCGAAACAAGACCGAAACCGGGAACGTGAATTCCCGGAAAAGCCAATTGCATCCGGAACACATAAACCATGAAGGCTCCGGTGAGTCCCATGAAGATTCCAGTGAACAGGTATTGCATGCCGATGATCTTGTGGTCGGTCGAAAAAAGATATTTTTTAATCAAACCTTCGTTGTAATGTGCGGAATGTGATTCTGACATAAGTTAGTTGTTGCTCCCTATTCGAACAGGTGTTACCGGTGTATGACTGGCAATCCATTGTTGATGTTCGTCTTCCGTTTCAATGACGATTTTAGCCGCCATCAGGCCATGACCAATGCCGCAGATTTCAGCGCATTGGATATCGTAAGTCCCTGTTTGGGTCGCTTCAAACCATCCCCTGATTTCGCGCCCTGGCACCGCGTCCTGTTTCAGCCGGAAAACCGGAACAGAAAAACTGTGCACGACGTCCCGGCTCGTCAGCTTGTAATGATAAAGGGTATTAACCATGATGTGCAATTCATCCACCGTGGCGATGTCGTCATCCGTGTCCAGTTGGCCATCGGTCCCCGGATGGACAAAGGTCCAGGCCCACTGCTGGGAAATCACTCTGACCGTCGACTCGGCCGGTGGCATTTTTTGCTTGATGTTGTACCAGACGAGGCATGAAAAGACGACCATCACAATATCGCAGACCAAAAGAACAAGATGCGGCCACTTGATCCACTTCTTTTCCTCCTTTTTTTCTCCCGTAATATAGAGGGAGCCAACTCCCTCTTTTTTCCTGAATTTGAACAGGAAATAGAGAATGACCCCCTGCCCCAGCAGAAACCAGAACCCCATCACGAAAAAAATGAGCAGGAAGAGGTTGTCGACTTGACTGCTGTAGGTTGAGATTCCCGGCAAAAACATAATTCAAAATTATAAAACGAAAAAAACCACTGACAGCAAAAAAGCAACGTACATGCCAAAAGCGATAAAGAAAATATGCTTGACCGCCTGTTCGGGATTTTCTTCGGAATGATTCTCCATTTTTGAGTCTCCTCTTTTATCGTTTTCCCTCTTTGGAATCAAGAGATTCAAGATAGGCGGCGATATCTTTGACCATCTCATCGCTGACGGTCATCGACATCCCTTTCATTTGGATCCCCGTCGTATCCCGTGGATCGGAACCCCGTAAGCCAGCTTTAAATTTCTGGATTTGCGCCAAAATATACCAGTCTTGCAGGTAACGAAGCGAGGGGGCGGACATCGCTTTCATCCCTTTGCCATCTGCTCCATGACACGAGGCACACATCGCAAATGCGGCTTTTCCCTTTTCGGCATTTCCCCCTTCCAAGGTTGGCACCGGCTTTGCAGGTTGGAGCTGATGAACATAGTGGGCTACATGGATGATATCGTTCTCGCTCCGGAGGATCTGCGCCATCGGCCTCATTTTCAGGCCGCTTTCATCATCGGGATGCGCCCCACGACTACCTGTCTTGAATTTGTTGATCTGGGCGATTATATAGTCGGCATCCTGACCGGCAATTTGGGGGGCGCTGATCAAAGAACTCCCCTCCCCATTTTCTCCATGGCAGGTGACGCAGTAAACATAGAGTTCCCTTCCCCTGTCCAGATTAGGCTTGGTCACCACGGGAGGGGGGACAGCTGGGGCAGGGGGTCCTGCTTTTTGTTTTTTCTGTTCTTGGATCAGGTTCTTCGGATTGAGGGAATGGATATTCCCATCTACCGCCATCCGCTCCATGATAAATGATACCGGCAACTCAGGGAATTCTTCTGCCTGAAAGTCGGTCAACGGTTTGTAGTCGGGCCCCAGTCCAATCTTGGCAAGTGTTTCAGGGGTGTCTTTTTCTTTGTTGGGGGTCAACGAATGAATGTAGTGAACCACCGCTATTCGGTCTTCCAGGGGGAGGGAGGAAAAAGAAGGCATGCTCCCCATGCCGTTGGTGACTGTATAAAAAATCTGCGAAGGAGCGCCCCCCTCCTTGAACGGTTCGGCCGTAAAATTGCGCGGCTTGGGGGTAAAGGCCGCGGCCGCAGGACCATCCCCCTTTCCTTCCGGACCGTGACAGGTGGCACAATTGGTTGAATAAACTGTTTTTCCCCGGGCGACCAGCTCCGGGGTGGAAATGATATTTTTGGAAAGAATCGCCCGGTCATCGGCCAGAGACTTCCCGTTTAAGCTCCACAGAAACAGGACCACAACAATAAAAAAGAATCCTGATTTTGGCTTCATTTTAAACCCCTGATATAAGCGACCAAGGCATTGATCTCCTGCTCGTTTAATGTTCCCTTGAAAGCTGGCATGAGAGGAGGATACCCCTTGACCTGTTTGGCGAATGGCTCAACAATCGATTCCCGAATGTAGTTTTCATCCGCCAAGACTTTTCTCCCGTCAACCAGTTCCACGTTACTCCCAAAAAGTCCCTTCAAGGTTGGCCCGGCCCCTGTTGTCTCCATGGGGGAATGACAGGAGAGGCACCCTTTTTCCACAAAAAGTTTTTGACCTGCAATTTGATTTCCTTCATCGGCCCTCGATTTGGCTGGTCCGAAAAAGTGACGGCAAAAGAACAGCAACCTGTCAATGAAGTTTCCCATTTTTCCCCCCGACGCTGTCAGCAGGGTCCGTTTGAGATCGCGCGCCCGCTGTTTTGTTCCCTGCAAATACCCCGAGATTTTCCCATTGGGGGTCAGAATGAAAAGAGCGGCAGAATGAATATACTGGTTTTGTTCTCTGTCGTAATAATAATTAAAACCGACCTGACCGCTCAAGGCTTTGATATTTTCTTCATTCCCCGTCAGGAAGTGCCATCCTGCGGAGCTGTCTGTTCTTCCATAGTCATCAAGGTAAGCCTTCTTTTTTAGCGACGCGGTCTCTGTCTTTTCCCGCGGGTTGATGCTGATGGTGACAATCTGAAATTCATCCCCCACAGGCCACTTGAGATTTTTTAATGCGGTCGTCAGTTCGTTCAAGACCGTTGTGCAGAGAGTGGGGCATTCATAGTAAACAAGGGACAAGATGACCGGTCTTCTTCCGTCGAAGAATTTTTTTAAAGGAACCAAGGAACCCTCTTCATCGGCAAACAGAAGTTCAAGATCAATATTTTGCCCCACCTGTTCGCTGATGCCGATATTCTGGGGCGTATTGCCATAGGCCCCTGAAACGACCATTGTTAATAGAATGGTGAACGCAATTTTTTTCATTGATGGTGATGCAGAGCTGATTTTATCCGCGGATCATGGATCGCAACGGCATTGACTCTCCTCAAAAAGGTCCCCACACTCCATAAAAAAAGTGCCCCAAATCCCAAAAAGATTCCTATTTCCACCATTCCAAAAACCGGTTTTTCAAAGAAAGCAGGGATCACCATCCAGTAGACGTCCAACCATTGCGCGATCAAAAACCAGAGCGCACAGAAAGCCAACCATCCCTGGTTTCTTTTGGCGGGACGAGAGACTAGCAGGAAGAAAGGAATGACGAATTTACCCAACATCAGAGCCAGCGAGATTGGCTGGTAGGGTCCCTGTGTTCTCAAGATCAGATAAGGAGTTTCTTCGGGAAGATTGGCGTACCAGATCAGCATGTATTGGGAGAAAGCGATGTAACCCCAAAAAACCAGGAAGGCAAACATCAGTTTGCCGATATCATGCAGATGATTTTCTGATACCCAATCAGACAAAATTCCTTTTTTTCTTAAAACAATCACCCACAATGCCAGCATGGCCAGCCCCGAATACATGAGACCGGCCCAGCAATAAACACCAAAGATCGTTGAAAACCAGTGGGGGGCGAGCGACATCATCAGGTCAACGGCGGCGAGCGTGTAAAGAATTGCAAAAAGAAGAAGGAAGGGGGCCGACAGCCGACTATTGGCAACCGTGAGATGAGCGTTATTTTCTTTATCCTGCCTTAACGAATTTTGAACCAGTTTTCCTCCCAAAACGAAACATAAAATATAGAGGCCTGCATGTCGGATGATAAAGAAAGGGGTGTTCAAATATCCGGTTTTGAGTTTGAGAATCGGATCAGTTTCCATCACATGAGGGTGGGTCCATTCGTAGAGATGGGGAAGGCCGAAGAGAAGTACGACAAATAAACCGAGCGAGACCGGCAGATAGGCGATGAATGATTCAGCCACTCTTCGGACAGTCACACTCCAATGCGATCCGGTGATATGCTGAAGCGCGGCAAAAAAAAGTCCAAACAGGGCGATGGAGAGCCAGTAGAAATAATTGATCAGAAAATTCGCCCAGGCGCGATGGGCATTTTGGGTCATTTCCCATGCAAAGAATCCGATGCCGATCACAAGAAGAACAGTCAGAAATTTTTTGAACAAACGGGATCCTTCAAATCGTGTCAAATTGTGCAAAGGGGTATCAGTCATAAACTATTTTGTTACCTTCTTAAAGGCCTCCCGATCCTCCTGCGTGGGATGAACCGCTCGTTGCAGAACCCGAACATAATAAACAATCGCCCATCGTTCTTCCGGGGTGATTTGCGTGGCGTACGACGGCATCAGATTTTGTCCCTTGGTGATTACATGAAAGATCCGCCCGTCGCTCCACTCTCTCACTTTGTCCGAATGGAGAGAAGGGGGCATCGGGAATTTGGGGACAATCGTTCCGTTTCCCTTGCCGGTCGGGCCGTGACAGACAATACAGGAGGTGTCGTATTTTTTTTGACCGAGTGCCAAAACCGCTTTTTTCGACTTGAGTGGATTGGCCAATTCTTCGCCGG
>SBBF01000018.1 GCA_005240075.1 Nitrospira sp. | reverse complement strand
CCGCCTCTGGCGGATGAAGTCCCCAGAGGTTTATCAAATATCCGCCATGTTTTGGCAACTGGTGTTTACGGTCTTGGAAGGAAAAACTGAGGCATTATCTATTTAATCTTCCTCTTATCTTCCTTAAAATGCTAAACTGGGGAAAATAGTCCCCAACGCAACTTTGGGGGGGTATCTGGCCGATAATAGGGGTGAGTGAGGTAATTTATGGCTATGGCGACACCAACAGTGGGAGCAGGAAAAACAGGGGGAACGAGCCCTTTAGCTGGCGGATCTGGTCCAACCGGTGGTCAAACAGGCACAACTGGTAGTCCGGCCCCTTCCAGGACATCGGCCCTGGATGCGGCAGGCGGAATGAATTTGGATTCCATTAAGGCGGATTCAGGACCCAAGGAAGTTGACATGACGGGAGATATTGGTGCTTCTCGTTCGGTGGATGGCAATCAACAGGCTATAGCCAGTCAAAAAAAGCAGGGAGAAGAAAGCACCAAAGCGGCTGGGGAAAATAAAACAGCTGATGGCTTGCAGACAGCAGGAGGAATTGTAGCGGGAGTGGGAGGTGTTCTCGCAGCCTGTTTGGGTCCCTTTTTTTGGGTTGGATTGATTGTTACGGCAGTGGGGGGGATTATGGCGGCTGTAGGTTCCGGCATGAAAAGCACGGCTCAACAAACGGCTCAAACTGAAAAAGGGGCTCAAGAAGAGAGAACGGCTAGTTTGGAAGAGAATATGGGGCAACCCAGAGAAAACATGATTAACGATCAGTTGGCGGCCAAGGCCGAAGGAAATGGTTTGGAGGGAGGTTCCTCCACTGCTTCTGGAAGAGCGGCCGCCACGTTAGAAGGGGGCAGGTCAGTTCCTGCCTGAAGGTAACTTTTTTATCACGAAAGGAGACATGATATGGGAAACACAGGAGTCAGCGTTACAGGAAACACACAGAGCAAGGCGGATAGTCTGATTGAAAGTCCAGCCGATCAGGGAGCGAGAAGTCTTCAGGAACACGAACAACTCGTTGCCGATAGTGCCGGAAAGAAAAAACAGGCTGCGGGTGTCTTGAGTGGTGCTGGACAAGTGTGCAATGCCCTTTCAGCCATTCCTTATGTGGGGACAGGGTTTGCAATTGCAGGGACCGCTTTAAACGTATCGGCTTCTGCCATTAATACAGTGGCTGCAGCAGAAGAAGGAGATACTGCAGGGGCTGTTACTTCCGCCGCGTCAGGTGCTGCCCAGGCTACCAGCAGTTCAATTGGGATAGGCAAGGAGATGAAAGCGAATAAAGGTGAGCAAAAGGCATGACGTTTTTTTGGATTAGAGCATTGATTTCAAATCAACGCATGGGTTAAGATTCCTTTTCCATGCGCCCTCTCATCGCCATCATCGGTCGGCCGAACGTCGGCAAATCAACCCTCCCAAAAAACAATTGACGTAACTTCAAATTGTAACTACAATTCCTACTGTGCTTTATGAATGGGATGAGGATAAGCGGCTTAAGAATATAAAAAAACATGGGCTCGATTTTATGGATGCCGATCTGGTTTTTGAATCCTCTGGGAAGGTTATAGTTGATGTTACAAGGGCTGTCGAAAAAGAAAAACGGTACGCTGATTTTGCAGAGGTAAAGGGAAGGCTTTTAAAGCTGGTTTACACTCCTCGAGGGAAAAAGATTCGTGTTATTTCGTTGAGGGTTGCCAGTGTTAGTGAAAGAAGGTCTTATGAGAAAGAAAAAAATAGTCAGGTTAGCAAGTGAAGATCTGAAAAAAGCACGTCGCATTGGAGAAAGCGGCACCGATTGGTCAAGAGTCCTTTCCATGAAGGAAGGAGATATTGATTTTTCAGATTCTCCGGAAATTCCTCCTGAAATTTTTGCTCGATCCATCATTCGGCAAAAGTTAAAGAGTTCAAGGCCTCGCAAGTTTCAACTGACTCTGCGCATCGATGAGGATGTCCTGAAGTGGTTTAAAGCCAAAGGACAAGGGTACCAAACGCGAATTAATACGCTCCTTCGGGCCTATAAAGAAGCTCATCGTTGAGATGCATTTCTAGACTTTCTCGCAGGCTTCCCTTATAAACGGCTCCCATGTCTCTTCCATTGATCGCCCTCATCGGTCGGCCGAACGTCGGCAAATCAACTTTATTTAACCGGATTATCGGGAGGAGAAAGGCCTTAGTCCAGGATCAGCCGGGGATTACACGCGATCGTCAGTATGCGGATGCTGACTGGGATGGCGTTTCCTTTCGCGTTGTCGATACGGGGGGACTGGAGTTTCAAACCAAAACGGTTCTTCAAAAAAAAGTAACCGATCAGGCTTTGGTTGGAATTGAAGAAGCGGATATTTTGATTTTGGTGATGGATGGGCGCGCTGGTGTGACCGCTTTGGATCGCGATTGGGTCGAGCAGGTTCGAAAAATAAAAAAACCAAAATTTTTTGTCGTCAACAAGATTGATTCAGCCAAAGATGAATCTCTCCTAGCGCAATTTTATGAACTCGGTTTGGACCCGATCCCGATTTCGTCTGAGACGGGCCGCCGGGTCGGCGATTTGTTGGATCAGATTGTTCAAAAATGCCACCCAACGGGTCCTGCCGCCTGCAGGTATCCCACTGATGCTCGGTCTGCGGGTTTGTTGGTACATGAAGTTGATGATTTGTCGACTCGACCTGCGCGTCATCGGGAGCCCTCCTGCCGGCGCCACCCGTTGGGTCCCGGCATTTTTCAGCAATCCCCCTTCAAAATCGCCCTCATCGGTCGTCCCAACGTCGGCAAATCAACGCTCCTCAATCGTCTTTTGGGGGACGAACGAGCGATTGTGGATGAAATTCCCGGTACAACGCGCGATCCTCTGGATACCTATCTGACTTTTGAGGGAGAACCTTATTGTTTGATCGATACCGCCGGGATCCGCCAGAAAGGAAAAGCGGCCAAGGCGATTGAAAAATTTTCTGTGATCAAAAGCTTGAAAGTTCTGGACACCGTCGATTTGGCTCTTCTCTTGCTGGATGGTCTGGAGGGAATCACCGATCAAGATACCCATGTGGCGGGCGAAATTTTTAAAAGAGGGAAGGGGCTTGTCCTTCTTGTCAACAAGTGGGACGAGGCGAAAAAAAGGACAACGAGAAAAGAAATGATCGAAAGAATAGAAGACCGGTTTCAGTTTGTCGGTTTAAACATTCTCTTTATTTCAGCCAAAACTGGTTTGGCAGTTGGTGAAATTTTTCCAACGATTGCCTCTTTAAAACCTGAATTGTCGCGACGAATCGACCCTCAGACTCTTCAATCGGCTTTTGAGGAGATGGTAGCCCATCACCCTTTGCCGGTTTTTCGGGGACGTAATATCCAGTTAAAGGGGATTCGTCAGGTAGGCACCAATCCTCCCACATTTATTGTTTCCTCAAACGCTCCGGATAAAATCCATTTTTCCTACAAGCGGTATCTTATCAATTGTCTTCGGACTACTTTTGATTTAAAAAGAGTTCCTGTAAGGATTTTGTTTAGATAAGGGTGACCGGTGTGGCCCGACTGGGGGCCCCCCCATGAGCGCCTGCAGATGAAGCTAAGTATAGTCAACTTTAGTTGAAGAAGTTGTTGACATCGAAGCCGTCGATTAGGGGTAAGGGGGGACAGAACCCGTTACCGGTCAACTTCAATCAATGAAACTCACCGGTAAAACATTGGTCATTTTTGACTTTGACGGCACCCTGGTTGATTCGATGACCGGATTTGGGGAAATTGCCGCGGAAGTCATTCGATATTATTTCGGTTCGGATCCCCACTGGGCCCGGACGCAATACCAGTTGACCTCAGGCCTTCCTTTTCCGCTCCAGCTCGAAAAAATTTTCCCGGGGGATTACCGAAACTTGGAGGCTGTTGGCGAATTTGACAGACAGAAAAAATTAACCTACCAAAAACGCCCTTTTTATGAAGACGTCGATTCGACTATGGAGGTTTTGAGAAAAAGGGGATTTAGGCTCGCTATTTCATCCAACAACGATCCTCATTTGGTGCGATGGAGATTAGGAAAAGAGAAAGAGTGTTTTTTTGATTGGGTTCTGGGGTTTACTCCCGGTTTTTTAAAAGGGAGGGATCATTTCACAAAGCTTAAAACTCAGGCTCAAGTTGATTTTTCCCAAATGGTTTTTGTAGGAGATTCATTGCACGATGCCCGGATGGCCCATGAAAATGGAATCGCCTTTATTGGAAAAACCGGCACTTTTGCCCGATCAGACTTTCAGGCTTTAGGCTTTGATCATCTTGTGATTGACAATCTGGCCCAATTGACGGAAATCCTCCCGGATGTTTCTTCCCAAGATCGTTATCCTCGCGGCTGGACAGGGATTGAGGTTGAAGCGGTCAATCCCTCTTCCTAAAACATTGACTGAAGTAGAGGGGCGCTCTTTTCTTTCCTGCATTCTGGACGGGCTTAAGACGGTTGAACATGACGGGCTTATCATTGTTGGCGGCCACGAATTTGGCGCTCTCCAAGAATTCGCTCAAACGCGATCCGAAAAACTGACTCTTGTTTACAATCCTGATTTTAAAAAAGGAAACCTTGTTTCTCTTTTGACTGCCAAGTCCTTCTTACCGGGTTCTTTTTTGATCACGAACGGCGATCATGTTTTTTCCCCTCCCCTTTGGCGGACCATTCTAAAACCGGTGAAAAGAATAACCGTGGTATGTGATTTTGACAGACCCCTGGGAGACGATGATATGAAAATACAACGGAAGTCAGATAACACCCTGGTCAGCATGTCCAAAAATTTGGAAAATCATGACGGGGGATATATCGGTGTGACGTTGGTGCCCGAAAAATTTTCAGCCCTCTACTGGAGAGAAGCTGATGGCTTGATCAAAAAACAGGGGGAGGAAATACATGTGGAATCGGTTATTAATTCTTTGGCAGAGAAAGGAGAGTCAATCCAGATCCGGGACGCCAGCGGCGATACCTGGTTTGAGGTTGATACTCCGGAGGATTTGAGAGGGGCTGGAGCAAAAATAAGAAAAATGTTTTTTTAAAAAAATTGCTTGATCTTCATGTTTTCATTGATAATGAACAACTCATTTTACAAGGAGGATGCCCATGAGTTACCGGGACTTTTCAGACGAAGAAATGGTGGAAACCATCATCGAGCAGTTCAAGGAGGATGGCCGGATCCGTATGGATTTTGTTCAGGTGGATTGCTCCAAGGGGAAGCCGATCATTTCAGGACGGGTGGCGAGCGACGAAGAACTTCAGACGATCGATGAAATCATGAATGATGTGCTCGATATTCACATCTATGAGAATACCGTCTGGGTTGACGATACACTCGCTTTTGAAGAAGGAAATGAATTGGAAGAGGGAACCCATGTGGATGATGAAGATGAAGGGTTGGAGCGGGAGGAATCGTTTGAAGATGAAGTGGATCAGGGAGATGACGAGGAGTAAAATGGCGATATAGCTGTTGACAAGGGGCTTGAAAAAAGTGAATGGAGAAGAAAAAAAACCGGTTATCGACAAGCGGCAGAAAATCATGGAGGCTGCTGTCGTTGTTTTTGCCGACAAAGGCTTTTATAACAGCACCGTGGCCGATGTGGCTAGATCAGCCGATGTGGCTGACGGCACTATTTATCTCTATTTTAAAAACAAGGATGATCTGCTGATCTCGATTTTTGAGCACAGCATGGAAATGTTTATCGGTACTGTTCGGGGGGAGCTTGAAAATATTGACAACCCCCGGGACAAAATCAGAAAATTTATTACTCTTCATCTTCAACTGGTGCAAAAACACCAGAATCTGGCACAAGTGATCCAGATTGAACTCCGGCAAAGCTCCAAATTCATGAAGGAGTACGCGAACGAAAAATTTTTTGAATATTTGAGTCTGATTCAAGGGGTGATCGAAGAGGGGAAGGAACAGGGATTATTCAGAGCCAGTGCGGATCCGGTTATTTTGAAGAGGGCCATTTTTGGAGCGGTGGATGAGATGGCCCTGGAATGGGTGTTGATGAGAAAAAAAAGATACTCGATTGAAGAAGCGGCCGATCAACTAAGCGACATGTTTATCCGGGGCATTGCTTTATTATAAAGCGAGCAATCTGGCTTTGCCAGTTGCGAGCACGGCGTTTGGGGCCATCTGAGGCCCGCAAGATAATAACGCGAGTAGCAACAACCGGGCCGAAGGGGCCCCCATTATTATGAAAATAGCCTGTCTTATAAAACAAGTACCCGATACGGAAACTAGAATCCGCATCAAGCCGGACCGGTCGGGAATTGAAGAGTCGGACATCAAATATATTGTTAGTCCCTACTGCGAATTTGCGGTGGAGGAGGCGCTTCGAGTCAAAGAAAAAGCAGGAGGGGGGGAAGCAACAGTGATCAGTCTGGGGCCTGATCGGGTGGTGGAAGCGATTCGGACCGCCCTCGCCATGGGAATTGACAAGGGCATTCACATTGACAGCGAAGGAAAATCATTCGACAGCTATGCGACAGCTGTTGTTTTGGCCAACGTCCTTCGGGACCGCGGGTTTGACATGATTTTGTGCGGCAAACAGGCGATTGATGGGGATAATGGACAGGTGGGGCCGATGATTGCTGAACTGCTGGATATTCCCCAGGTGATGATTATTGAAAGACTGGAATTGACGGCCGATAAAAAAGGGGTCACGGCGACACGGCGTGTGGCGGGTGGGGGAAAGGAGGTTTATGAAATTTCTTTCCCGGCCCTTTTTGGCTGTGAAAAGGGGTTGAACGTTCCCCGCTATGCCTCCCTTCCGGGCATCATGAAAGCCAAGACCAAGCCGATTGAAAAACTGAAAAGCAGTGATTTGTTGAACGGGGCTCTTCCTCTAGTTCAATGGGCCAATTATCAACTTCCTCCTGAACGGATGGCGGGCAAAAAAATTGAGGGGGATCTGGCGTATCAGGCGCATGAATTGGTGCGATTGCTGAGGGAAGAAGCGAAGGTGATTTAGGAGAAAATATGTCAGAGATTGTTGTTCTTTGTGAACATCAAAATGAAAAGATCAAAAAAACGAGTCTGGAACTTTTATCCAAGGCACATGATCTGGCCGGTCAGTTGTCAGGAAAGGTGATCGCCCTTTTCATTGGAACGGGGATGGAACCTCTTGTTTCCGAGCTTGGTTTGTATGGGGCCGATAGCGCTGTATTGGCAGAACATTCCTTGCTCGATCGCTATAATACGCTGGGTTATGCCCAGGCGGTCTGTCAGGCGGTGGAACAATTCAAACCTTCCATTCTGTTGGGAACCGCCTCTCCCCTTGGCAAAGATCTGTTTCCGCGGGTTGCCGCCCGATTAAAAACGGGACTTGCTTCTGATTGTACTGATATTCGTCTGGAGGGGGGAAAATTGATTGCCTCTCGCCCGGTCTATTCCGGCAAGGCTTTTGTGGATGTTGTTTTTAATACTCCACTACAAATGGCCACAACTCGCCCCAATTCATTTCCGATCAAAACTCTTGAAACGGGCAAAACCGCTAAAGTTGTCCGCCTTAATTTAAATTTGTCATCACTCCGATGTCCCATGAAGGAATTAGGGCAGGGAGAAACGGGCAGAGTCGATTTAACGGAGGCTGAAATTATTGTGTCGGGGGGGCGGGCGATGGCCAATGCCGATAATTTTAAAATTCTTCGTGAAATGGCCCAAGTCATTGGGGCCAGTGTCGGGGCCAGCCGCGCCGCGGTTGATTCCGGTTATGCCCCCCATGACATGCAGGTGGGGCAAACCGGCAAAGTGGTGAATCCCAAACTTTATATGGCTTGCGGCATTTCCGGAGCGATTCAACATTTAGCCGGCATGAGAACTTCCAAAGTGATTGTGGCGATCAATAAAGATCCCGAGGCTCCCATTTTTGGCAAGGCCGATTACGGCATTGTCGGGGATCTCTTTACGCTTGTTCCTCTCCTCACCCAGGAATTCAAAAAACTTCTGGCCGAATAAAAGTCGTTGCCATCGATACGGATAGAATGATAATATTATCTGTATCATGCAGATCAGGAAAAAAACCTACCTTTTGCCCCAGAAATTGATTAGCGAGGTCAAACGGACGTGTGGCGCCAAAACAGAGACTGAAGCCATTATCCGGGCCATGGAGGAATTCGCATTCAAGAAGCAAATGATCCGCTGGCATCAAAAGAACAGCGGCAGGATGAGAATCAGAAATCTTTATGGGTAAGTTGATCTATCTCAGACCGGAAAAAATTCTTTTTGATACTTCGATTTATATCAGCCGGCTTAATACCGGGCGTCATGCCAAGCCGATGGACGAACTGGGGCCTGTTACAATCTACCTCCATTCGACAGTATTTGAGGAATTACTGGCAGGTTTTCGGACTGAAATGGAAAAGAAAGAGCTTTTTAAATTAAAGAAATCCTTTTTAAAAAGGGGGCGTTTGGTGGTTCCCACAGACAAGGACTGGGAGGAAACCGGTTTGATGGTTAACCATTTTGCGCATGAGGGGAGTTGGCCTGTCCGAAATGTGGTGGCGATGACCCATGACATTCTTATTTCTGTCTCAGCCCGGAATTCCGGAATTCGTGTGATTACCGAAAACAAAAAAGATTTTGAAAGAATTCGAAGGACCAGGGATTTTAAATTGACAGTCTGGCCTGTCGGATCATGATTGTTTGCCTGGAGAAAATCTCTTATTTTTCCGTCGTAATTTACCCGGTTTCAAAACCAAAATAATTTGTTACAATAACGGTGTTCACGATTATGGGTCGAAAACTGATACAACCAATCAATGTAAAAGTACCTGCTCCATCATGCATTCAAGAAAGCGCTCCCGTTGTTAATCAAGGGGACGATCAACGATTGTGTAATCCTTCAGGGTATCAATCAATACAAACTTTATATCTTAAAGGACCCGTTCCCGGTGTCCCTTCTTTATGGAAAACCGATCTGAATCAGGAGGAATCGGGCAGGGGTGCCATTATCCCTCTGGGAGAACTCCATCAGACCCTCTCTTCTCCCGAATTTCAGGATTTTTATCCGGATGAAAACTTGCTGAAAAAGGTCGCCCATAATGTCCGGTTCTACGCGAGCTGGTTTCCGGAACAGACGCGAGAACAGTTTGTCCTGGCCCATCAGACGCTCGCACATGGAGGAAGAGCCCCCGGAATTCACTTGATGGCCGCTGAGGCGACCTATTCTCCCGATCGGGAGACATTCACCCCCTGGATCAAAAGGGAAGTCAAAGAATGGCTGGAGCAGGCACGGGAAAGAATGTTTCTCGTTTATGACGATCGAATCGCCGCTTATGCTTTGTTGGCAACAGCCTGGCGGCTGCGTCTGGGAAAAGAAGAATATCAGGAAGTCGCAGATCTTTTTACAGAAGTCGATCAACTCGTTCATCAAGATGATTTTCGTTGGCCCAGCATGTGCATTTCTGAAAAATTTAGTGTAGAAATTGTGATATCACAGGCCGCTCAAGAGAGAAAGGTCAAGGCACTTGATGAGATTTTAAAACAGGATAATGACATAAAGATTTTAGCCGAATTGGACGAGCAAGACTATTTTCTGAACCATCTCAAAAAAAGAGAACAGGAAAAGATCTGGGATTTTTTTGTTGAGTCTTACCCCAAGCTTTATGAGTTAAGTGCTTATTGGAGTAACTTAGGTTCGTTCTTAACTCATAATCCGGAGAAGATCCCCGATTTTTTTAAAAGAGAAGACCTGTGGCTCGCCTATACACCGGCGGATAACATTGATGACAGCGAACAGGCTTCTCCTCGCGCATTAGCCTACCTTTACGAAAGTCTTTTTTCACGAAATTTGGTTCCCGAGCGCTTCAAGCGACAAGTTTATCTCCTGATTCTCAAAGCAACCAAATCGGACGGGGAGAGTGAAGTGGTCCCCGACGCAACCGCAGAAATGGAAAAGCTTCTTGTCCAAAGATACCTGAATAAAGAAGAGACAGAATATCTAGCATTCGAAAACATCTCGAAAAATATAATTAAACAATATGGAAAAAAGCATACAGCAGAACAGATTGAAGAATGGCTCAAATCCTTTCTGACGCCCGATCAGGCTAAAAAATGCAAGGTCACTTTTGCTCTTCTTCCTTTACTGATCGATCACGATGAAAACGCCGCCAGAACATTCCTGGCCCAGTACCAGGACCGCTCTTTGGTTGATTATAGTGCCCTGGCCGACGATCCCCTATGGAACAATATTTGGCATCTATTCACCGATGGATTCATCCTTTGGAATGTATTTGCATTAGGCAGTGAGTCTCCTCAGACGCTCTATGACAGGGCTTTGGACAGCATGCCAAGCCTTCTTTTATCCTATGGAATGGATGAGATGGTGCAGGATTTCTACTTAAGCAATCATCCTTATCGGGCCCTCTTCAGCCTCCCCAATGAATTACGACCTCGTGGCGCGGGGCTCAGTTATTATTCCATTGATTTCTATCCCGATCCGAGGCGGGAGAAGCATCCTTTCAAAAAAAGGGCTAGGAGGGTTGATGTCGAAAATGTCTACTGGCTGAACAAAAATGACTGGTCGCACGGGTTTGGAGTTTCCAATTTGGCGGTGGGCCGCGAAATCGGTCTCGCTCCGAAGGCTAGGTTGTATATGGCGCCCGCAACAAAAGTAGAGGCGCTAGAATTGCCGTCCGCAATTTCGGCAAGTCTGCATCAGGCGGTAGAGTCTGTCGAAAGGGATCCATCCATTGCCGTCGTGGGAATGAGCCTTGGCCTCGAAGTGCCACAGGAATTTCGAAATGTAGTTGTTGATTCTGTCATTTATCAAGGTATTGTTCGGGATATTAATCGACTTCACGAAGCAGGCGTCAGAATTACCATTTCTGCCGGAAACAGCGGCCAGCAAGATGAAATCAATATGCTTGGATTTTTTCCTCATGTCGATCTGATAGGAGCCTACGACAGTAATCGTTTGACTTTAACGCAGGAAGATGACCGGCCTACCGATTATACAACGGGAAGTGATCAGACCAATCAGGTTCGATTTTATGCTCATGCCGATCCGGTCTTCTTTTTAATGGGCGAAGATAACTATGCTTGGCTCCGCTCGGGAGGCACATCGTCGGCCCAACCCTACTTTGCCGCTGCGGATTTGCTTCTTCTCGATGTTAACCCGACATTAACAATTTCACAGAGAAATCTCATTTTTCAAACGACATTGCCCGAGTTGACCGGCCCCATTGATCCTGCAAAGGCCGTGGCTATCGCGGCCCATCTACCCGGGAGCCGGTATAAAGGAAAACGCCTGGAAGAATTGACTCAACATCTAACGGGCATGTCGGCAGATGAATTCCGTGCATCGGAACTTTTTCAAAAGGTGTGTCAAGCTTATGATCTGAAGTGAAGTTCCCCGGACTTACGTCTGGGGCTTAGTCCATGCGGCCTTCGGCCGGCGCAAGTGTGCGCCTCCCGGGCTTACACCCGGGGTTCTTCCGGGGAACTTCACCAAGCCTGGAGGGCGTTGAGGGGGAGGCTCCAGCGGCTTGGCTGCTGGAGGGGGCGACGCTAGCCCCTTAAAATAGAGAAAGACTCTTGACATTATGTAGCACATATTTTATTATGAGTGCTACAGGAGACGGTATGAAAAATTACGTCCATGCACGCATCGGTAAAGAAGAAATAGTCATTTTGAGGGAGTTGAAGAAAGCCACCGGAGAAAGCGAGTCAGCCCTGGTCAAAAAAGGTTTGAGGCTTGTTTATGAAGAAGAAGTCACAGGGGTCCGGAGCGCCTTGGAGGTTGCCGGAAAGAGCGTCGGCAAATTCGCATCCCCGTTTACCGATCTTTCCACCCATCACAAGCATATGGAAGGTTACGGCAAATGAGTCGCTTGCAACCCCTGTTGGATACAGGGCCGCTGGTTGCCCTTCTTGATAAAAATGATGAAAAGCACGAGGAGGCCAAAGAACTTTTTGGTCAGGTTCCGGCTCCTCTTTTAACCTGTGAATCGGTCATCTCGGAGGCCTGTTTTCTTCTGCAAAAAGTCGGCCCTTTAGGACCCCGGGAAATTATTTTGCAGGGAATCAGGGGGCTCTATGAAATTCCCCTGTCATTGACTGGTCAGTGGCCGAGGATGAATGATCTTTTCCGAAAATACGGGGATCAGGAGATTTCTCTGGCGGATGCTTCGCTGATTGTGCTGGCTGAATGCTATGAACAGCCGCACATTCTCACCTTCGATTCAGACTTTGAAGTCTACCGGTGGGGAAAAAACAGAAAATTTACAATCATCCAGAAACCATTCTAGCTATCTTTTTGAAAATCAGGTACACTATTTGCCACGTTACGCCCAATGATGAAGGATGTGGCTTTGCCACTCCTGAACTCGGAGGCCCCCTTCATCGCGAGGACAGAGCCCGAGCGGGAAGGTATACAAATGGAAGACAAAAGTCTGGGACAGATTCTTTTAGAGCATACTCATTTAACACCTCAGCAATTGGAAGAAGCACTGGTAGTGCAACGGGAAAAGGGGTGTCAGCTGGGGGAAGCGCTTGTTTCTCTGCGGTATGTCCGTTTGGAAGACGTTCTCAAATCACTTTCCATCCAGATGGGTTTTCCCTACACGAATGAGATTGTTCCGGATGATGTTCCGGCTGATCTCATCAATCAGGTTCCCATTAATTACGCCAAAAAAAATGAGTTGATCCCGATCAAACGGGAGGATGGCCACGTGGTCGTTGCGATTGCCGATCCGCTCAATCACACCGCTCTGGACGACTTGAACCTGATTTTTGATACCGCTGTGCGACCGATGATTGCCAGCTCCCAGCAGATCATGGATGCGATCAATGCCTGTTACAACCGCCAGGCGGGGGCCGATCAGGCAGTCATGAGTGATTTATCCGAAGACAACCTGGATATGATGGCGCAGGAGTTGGAAGAGGTGCAGGACTTGCTGGATGCCACCGATGATGAAGCTCCGATTATCCGACTCGTTAATCAGCTTCTCTTTCGGGCGGTCAAGCAGAAGGCGAGCGATATTCACATCGAGCCGTTTGAAAAAGAACTGATGGTCCGTTTTCGGATTGATGGAGTGTTGTATGACATCATGCATCCCCCCAAAAAGGCCCAAAACAGTATTTTGTCCCGGGTGAAAATCATGGCAAACCTCAACATTGCGGAAAAAAGACTTCCCCAGGACGGCCGGATCCGGATCAAAATAGCGGGCAAAGATATTGATATTCGTGTGTCCACTCTCCCCACCTCTTTTGGGGAGTCGATTGTCATGCGTCTTCTTGATCGGAGCAAAGTTTTGCTGACGCTTGATACGGTTGGTTTTGAAGGGAACAATTTGAAAGTTTTCAGAGAACTGATTCACAAGAGTCATGGAATTATCCTGGTGACCGGACCTACCGGTTCCGGAAAAACGACCACCCTGTATGCGGCGATCACCGAAATCAATTCTCCGGACGTGAAAATTATTACCGTTGAAGATCCGGTTGAATACCAACTGCCCGGAATCAACCAGACACAGGTGAATGCCAAGATCGACATGACATTTGCCAACGGCTTGCGGGCGATTCTCCGGCAGGATCCCGATGTGGTGATGATCGGGGAAATCCGCGACAAGGAGACGGCGGAGATTGCCATTCAGGCTTCTTTGACCGGCCATCTGGTTTTGTCGACGCTTCATACCAACGATTCGGCCTCTTCGGCCACCCGTCTGATCGATATGGGGGTGGAACCTTTTTTGATTTCAAGCTCGCTGGTGGGAATCATTGCGCAAAGACTGGTCAGAACTGTTTGCCAGACCTGCGCCGAATCGTACGATCCGTCGGACTATGAACTGGAGCAGTTAGGGGTTGACCGCGACCAGACAGCCGGACAAAGAATCTACAGGGCGAAGGGGTGCCATGCCTGTATGGAAACAGGATACGCGGGGAGAACAGGAGTACACGAAGTTTTGGTGATGAGCGACGAGATCCGCGGATTGATCACCAAATCAACCGATGCCATTACGATCAAAAAAGCGGCCATGCGTCAGGGAATGCTGACGCTGCGCGAGGCGGGGATCAAATTAATTTTGGAAGGAAAAACAACGATCGATGAAGTGTTGGCGATTACGCAGGAAGATGTAGCGCGAGTTTAAACTGAACGCCACGTGACGAAGAATCCGGCTTCGCCGGTTCTGAGCATGCGGGCCCCCTTCATCGCGAAGCCCCGAAGGGGCGAAGCGGGAAGGTATCTAATGCCTGTCTACGAGTATAAAGGAATTGATGCGAAAGGAAAAAATATCGTTGGGGTTATTGATGCCGAAAACGAAAAAGCGGGGAGGTTGAAGCTACGGCGAACCGGAGTTTTTCCGACCGATATTTATCTTGAAGGAACCCGAAAAGGAATGGCGCTCAAGGGAGATGTGAAGGGGCTCTCCTTTTTGCAAAAGGTCAAGACAGCGGAACTGGCCCACATGACTCGCCAGTTGGCCACCCTCCTGGGGGCCAATATTCCCCTGGTGGATGCGCTGGGGGCTCTCCAAGATCAGGTTGAGAATCCTCTTCTTAAAAAAGCGGTTTCCCAGATCAAAGACAAGGTGGTGGAGGGGCGGCGGCTCGCGGATGCCATGAAGGGTTTTCCCAAAATCTTTAATGATCTTTATATTTCCATGATTCAGGCGGGGGAGGCCTCGGGTGCTTTGGAACAGGTCTTGGCGAGGCTGGCCGATTTTACGGAGTATCAGGCCAAACTCAAATCGAAAATCAGCAGTGCCCTGATGTATCCGGTTATCATGGCGGTGATGGGGATGGGGTTGGTCAGCTATCTTGTGATCAGTGTGGTTCCCAAAATTGCCTCGATTTTTGAAGATGCCGATGCAGTGCTTCCTCTCCCAACCCGTATTTTGATGGCTGTATCTGGTTTTGCCACACATTACTGGTATTTCATCCTGTTGTTTCTCATTTTGTTTGGTTATTTCTTCAAGCGATATGCCCGCTCTCCCGCCGGCCGAGCCCGTTTTGATGCTTTGTCCTTAAAGGCCCCCATTTTTGGGGAACTTTTTCGAAAGATTGCCATTTCCCGTTTTTCAAGAACATTGGCCACCCTGCTGCGAAGTGGGGTTCAACTTCTGGGGGCGCTTGATATTGTCAAAAATGTGGTTAATAATGTTATTTTAACCGACGCGATTGACCGAACCAAAAACAGTGTGAAAGAAGGAGAATCGATTGCCGAACCTCTGAGGAGGAGCGGCCAGTTTCCACCGATGGTGACTCATATGATTGCAGTGGGGGAAAAAACCGGGGGGCTGGAAGCGATGCTTGAAAAGGTGGCCGACAGCTTTGACGGAGAGGTGGATACCACGGTGGGGAAGTTGACCACCCTTCTTGAACCTCTGATGATTATGGTGATGGGGGGAGTGGTTGTATCCATTGTGTTGGCAATTCTTTTGCCAATTCTTAAAATGTCTGACTTATAGGAGGAGAGATTAATGATGAACAACATGATCAAAAATCAACGGGGGATGACCCTTATTGAAATTATGGTGGTTGTGGCGATTATTGCCGGCATCACCGGCCTGATTGCCGTGAATGTGGTGGAGAGACAGGAGAAGGCAAACATTGATCTCACCAAAACACAGATTTCAAATCTGATGAGTGCCTTGGACCAGTACAAACTGGACAACCACCGGTATCCTTCCAGCGACCAGGGGCTCGATGCCCTGGTGGAAAAGCCGTCATCCGGAAAAGTTCCGGAGAACTATCCTGAGGATGGGTACATCAAAAAGATTCCCAAAGATGGATGGGGGCAGGAGTTCAGTTATGCCAGTCCCGGCACGCATGGAAACAAGGTGGAAATCTGGTCGGCAGGGCCCGATGAAGAGGAGGGGACGGAAGACGACGTGACCAGCTGGGAGATGGATGAAGAAGGAGAAGAGGAATAAGATATCGGGTTTTACCTTGATTGAGGTTTTGGTTGCGGTCGGTATTGTAGCGCTCATGATGGGATTGACTGTCGGCTTGATCGGCGGTTCCTTTCATCACGAGGCCAAAAACGAGGCGGCCCGCCTGATGGGCGCCATCCGTTATGCGTACAACGAGGCGGCCTCCAACAATCTTTATTACCGGATTGTTTTTGATTTTGAAAAACAGGCCTACCGGGTTGAATCGAGCGAAGAACCTTTCCTGTTGACTACCGAATCGGATAAGCCGAAAAATAAAAAGTCCAAAAAAGAAGATGAGGAGTCTGAATCGCCTGAAGAAAGTTTTACGGCCGATGAAGAGGGGCCTGTTAAATCGGTCAAGCTCTCTGATTTGGTTCGATTCAAGGACATTTACGTGGAGCATCAGGAAGGGTTGATTTCAGAGGGGGAGGCTTATCTTTACTTTTTTCCGCGAGGGCAAACAGAACAAGCCGTCATCAATTTATCCGATGAAGAGGAGGAGAATTTTTATTCGCTGGTTGTGGAGCCATTAACCGCCAAGTGTCAGGCCAAGGCAGAGTATGTTGAGTTTTCAGAGATTTTATCAAAATAATGAAAACAAACAGGGGATTTACACTTCTTGAAATCATGATTGCCGTGGTGATTTTGGCCACCTCCATCATGGCCTTGATGACCCTTCAGGGAAACGCTTTTTTGGCCAGTGAACGGGCCGAGCGGTTGACCAGCGCCACTCTCCTGGCACGCCAAAAAATGGCCGAATTGGAAATGGAATTTGCCAAGGATTTGGCAAAAAACAAATTTCCCGACGACAACGTGGAAAAAGAGGGGGATTTTGAGGAGCCTTATGACAATTACCGCTGGAGTTATTCCATCAAGAAAGTGGAGATTCCTGTTGTCAATCCGACGGAGGGAGAAGAAGGAGGAGAGGTGGAAGAGGGGAGTGAGCCGGTGGGGGCCGAAAATATATTGGTCGGCAATTATCTGAAAAATGTCATGGACCAGATCTCCGAAGCGGTCCGCCAGGTTCAGTTGTCGGTTTATTGGGGAGACGAAGAGGAATCGCAGGGGAAGGAGATTTCCCCTCTTTTGACGGTGACCACTCATTGGGTCAAACTCAAATGAACAAACGAGGATTCAGTTTGCTCGAAATCATGATTGCGGTGGCCATCCTGTCGGGGATGGCCCTGATCATCAATACCACCATGACCCGTTCCCTGACGGGGAAGGCCCGCGTCGAAAAACGGGATGAACTCCTTCATACCGTCAGGATCACCCTGAATAAAATGACGGAAGACCTCTCCCAGGCTTTTTTGTCGAATTCTACTCTCAAAGGACAGAACAGCATTTATGAAACCGGCATGAAAGGGACAGAATCGAAAATTGATTTTTCAACTCTGGGGCATCTTCATTACCAGAAAGATGCGAAAGATACCGATCAGGTGACCGTTGGTTACGGTTTGGCGGCAGGCGAGTCTGATTTTCAAAACCTGACCCGACGCGAATCTTCCCGTTTGTCAGAAAAAATCGATGAAGGGGGAAGGGAGTTTGTTCTTCTTGAGAATGTGAAGGCGTTCAAACTTTCCTATTACGATTCAAACAAGGAGGAGTGGGTGGCGGAATGGGACACCTCGCAGGTGAGCAACTTGAACCGTCTTCCGCAGGTTGTCAAAATTGAATTAACGGTGGTTGATCGGGAAGATGAGGAAAATTCAGAAACCGGTCGGGAATACTATTTTTCAACAATGGCGCCGGTTGACTTGTACCAAAATGAAATCAGTTTTTAAAAATCTTTTTAATCAGCGGGGCATTGCCCTTCTCATTGTACTGATGAGTCTGATGATTCTCACCACCTCGCTCGTTCAGTTTGATTACACGGAGCGGATCAACTACCGGATGGCGGTTCATGCCAAACAGCGTCTGCAGGCTTATTATCTGGCCCGTTCCGCTCTCAATTTTTCCAAAATTCTTCTCAAATACCAGAAGGAGGCCGACCAGGCCCTTAAATCAGCGGGGGATGCGGCCGGTTCCATGAATGTGGAGCCTCTCTACAAGATGATTCCCCTCTCTTCCGAGCTGATTCGGGGGGTGATCAGTGGAGAGATAACTGAAATCTCCGCCGGGGAGGAAGAAGAGGCGGGAGAGGAGAAAAAGACTCCCGATGAGGGAGAGGAAAATTCTGATGAAGAGAAGAAAATCAAAACGGATGCGAGCATGCTGTCCAAAGGAGAGGCGGAGGAGTTTTTGAAATTTGAGGGGGATTTTTTGTCGGAAATTTCAGAGGAGGGGACAAAGTATGATTTGAACAAGATTGCCAGCGTTGTTTCCACCAGCGCTTCCTATGACCAACGCAAAAAGTTGCTTTATTCTTTTTTAAAGAACCCCCGTTTTGATGAACTGTTTGAAAAGAGTGACGACGATCGGGAACAACTGGTTCATGCTTTAAGCGATTGGGTCGATCAGAACGGGGTGATCAATGAGTTTGAAAATGTTCAAAGGGGGGCTGAAGACAGCGAATATTCCGGAGAGGATTACAAGGTCAAAAATGGAAAAATGGCCACCTTATCGGAAATGCGTCTGGTTGCCGGGATGAACGACAGTCTGTTTTCTAAATTGAAGGACTATGTGACCATTTACACGGCGAGTGATAAAATCAACCTTTGTCTCGCCGAAGATGAAGAATGGGCTCAAGCCCTGATTTATCATTATACCCATAATGCAGCTTGCGGAAGTCCCGTTGATTATACCGACGCGGATAAAATGAGCGAGTTGGTTTCGGCCCTTTTGGGAGGGTGTCCCGATACGGATGCCATGGCATCCGCCTTGAATTCGGCTCTTGGTTTGACGGAAGTTTCGTCATCGGATGATGAGGAATCGACCGAGAGTTCATCAAGTTCATCGGGATCAACCGTTACCGGCTGTGCCTTTCAGGTCAGTGATCTTTTGACTTCAGACAACAAAGTTTTTACGGTCAAGGCAACAGGAACGGTTGATGAAACAAGGCTGACGATGAGTGTTGTGATGAACACCGATTCTTCCGATCCCACCAAATGGAAATATTATTATTATCGGGTGGAATAATGAAAATAGTTAAAATTATCAGTGGAGGGCAGACAGGGGTTGATCGGGCCGCTTTGGACGCCGCTATCGAGGCAGGGATCCCTCATGGAGGATGGTGCCCGAAGGGAAGGTTGGCGGAGGATGGAAGATTGCCTGACCGCTATCTGCTTGAGGAAACCCCCCAATCGGATTACATCCAGCGAACCGAATGGAATGTGCGCGACTCCGACGGCACCCTGATTCTCTACTGGGATCAATTGGAGGGGGGGACCAAATTAACGGCTGATTTTTGCAAAAAATATTCCAAACCCCATTTTTTGGTGAACATGATTAAGCCAGCTGACACTTCTTCTTTTATAAAATGGCTGAAAACTTCAAATATTCGGATCTTAAATGTTGCAGGACCACGAGCCAGTAAAGGAATTCAGGTTTATGAACAGGCGAGAGTTTACATTAAAAACATGATTGACAGAAACATCACACTATGACATCATGATGCTTATGCGTACCACAATGACGCTTGATAAGGATGTTATGATGAAGTTAAAGAGGCTTGTTCATGATTCGGGCAAGCCGACCAAGGAGGTGATAAATGATCTTTTAAGAGGAGCTCTTGCCAGGAAATCGAAGAGCAGAGAAAAAGGGAAACCCTTTAAGCCGATTGTCTATTCTGGTCACGGGGGTTTGTTGCCTGGTTTCTCCTGGAACATGTCAACGGCGCAGATGCTTGATCGGCTTGACGAAGAGGACTTGAGAGGACAGGAAAATTGATTCTTCCTGATATCAATTTTTTGGTTTACTCGCATCGAGCTGACAGTCCTTTTCATCATCAGGCTCTTCAGTTTCTCAAAAAAATGGTCTCTCTACCAACCCCTTTTGCTCTTTCAAGTTTTGTCTCAAGCGGCTTTATCAGGCTTGTCAGCAATCACAGGATTTTTCGGGATCCAACCCCTCTTGTACAGTCCATCAATTTTATTGAATCGCTTCTTACCCTTCAAAACTGTCGTGTGGTGGAGCCAGAGGGGCGCCACTGGAAAATTTTCCGGTCGTTCCTTGAAGAAGCGGGGGCCACAGGAAACCTTGTTTCAGATGCTTATTTGGCAGCTATTGCAATGGAGCATGGCTGTGATCTCTTGACAAACGACGCTGATTTTAGAAAATTTTCAGGGCTTAGAATCCGGCATTTTGGGTAACGATAGGCGTAATATTCTCAGATACATCCATTGGTGATAGGCAAGCCTGAAAACCCCGTTGACATACCTTAATTGAATACGTATTCTATACGTATGTCTAAATTAGCCATGAAAAAAGAGCGCTGGACCATCACTTTTGATCGCGACCTTAAAACACGTGTTCAGAAGGAGGCCGATAAACTTCACGTTTATCCGGTTCAGCTTTTGGAAACACTTGTCCGGGAACGGCTTAATCCCTTTGGTTTTCAGTCCGTTCAAAACTCAATACACTACGTGCAGGCCATCCGTCAAACAACCGCCCGCAAAAGCAACAAAGCTTTCTTAAGCGAAATGAAAAAATGGCAAAACCGTTAAGCGTCCTTGTCGATACCGATATCTTTATCGACTATTTCAATTGCCAGATTTTTCGGGAGTTTTTTGAATCCGACCAATTTCGGGTTTATTATTCGGTAGTCACTAAAAAGGAGCTTTTATCGAAAGAGGGAATAAACCGGACCGAGGAAAAAGCGATCCGCCGGTTTTTAAAAAAGGTCCGCCTGGTTCTTTTGGATCTCCCTATTTTGGAAAAATACTCCCTTTTCAGGAAACAATATCCGCAAATTGCAAAGGAGGACTGTCTCATTGCGGCCACGGCCGTTGTCAAAAATTTTTACCTCGTTACGCGCAATTTCCGGCATTTTCGGGTTTTCAAGGAACTTAATCTCTATTTTGATCATCGTAGAGCTTAAAACTGTTGTGTTTCAGGTTCTTTGAGACTTTGTGACCTCCACCCCGAAGGGGTGATGTTCTTCCAGCCGGGGGTGTCAAGCCACCGGAAAACTTGTTCCACGTTGTTTTCAGCACCAAAGAACGCCAGTCCCTGATTACGCCGCTATTACAAGATCAAAAAACGCGATTTCAGTGGCAGGAGGGGTATGG
>SBBF01000023.1 GCA_005240075.1 Nitrospira sp. | reverse complement strand
GTGTTTGATATATGACCGTGGGCTGACGCCCCCGGTTACATTCCTATCCGCCTCTGGCGGATGAAGTCCCCAGAGGTTTATCAAATATCCGCCATGTTTGCCTTTACCTTTTCATTGCCTCAATCAAAATTTTTGCCACTTCCGGCCGCGAAAATTCATGCGGCGGCTCAATACCTTGAGAGAGCATCTCCCTTACTTTGGTTCCTGACAAAAAGACATGCTCTTCCTTTCCATGCGGACAGGTTTTGGAGGAAGCCATCCCCTCGCATTTTTTGCAAAAAACCGAATGCTCAAAAAACATCGGTTGAATGCCCAGTTCCTGCGGTTCAAATTCATCAAAAATCAGCTGGGCATCGTAAGTGCCGTAATAATTTCCAACTCCCGCATGGTCACGCCCCACAATAAAATGGGTGCATCCGTAATTTTTTCGGACAATCGCATGAAAAATCGCCTCACGCGGACCGGCATACCGCATCGCCGCCGGAAATACCGAAATGTAAGTCCGATCTTTGGGATAATAATTCTCCAGCAATACTTCGTAGCACTTCATCCTCACATCGGCCGGCACATCGTCCGATTTGGTCGCCCCCACCAAAGGATGGATCAGCAAACCATCCACCAGCTCCAGAGCACATTTTTGCAGATACTCATGGGCCCGATGAATCGGATTGCGGGTTTGAAAACCGACAATCCGCTTCCATCCCTTTTCTTTAAAAAGCTGACGCAGTTCGGCCGGATCTTTTCTATAGGCAAGAAAATCATCATAGCCAACGCGGTTGATCACAGTCACTTCTCCCGCCAAATAAAGATCTCCTTGGGCATAAAGAGCGGCCACTCCGGGATGATTTGCGTCGGTTGTTCTGTAAACTTGTTGGGCTTCTTCTTCCTTGTTGTATGCAAATTTTTCTTTGAGGTGAAGAATGGCGATCAAACCTCCTTTCTCATCATAGAGAGCCACATCTCCCCCCTCTTTGTACCGGGCCTCATTTTCCTTTTTGACCGACAACGTGATCGGAAGCGACCAGGCCAGACCGTTGGAAAGATGCATTGATTCAACAACTGACCGGTAATCAGCCGAGCTCATAAAACCGGTCAAGGGACTTAAAGCGCCCGACGCGATCATGTCGAGATCGGAAAGTTCCCGTTCATTGAGCGTGATCCGCGCAAGTGAGGAGCCCTTTTTGATCCATTCCTCACGATCTCCCCCTGTTACAACCCGATTGATCAATTCTCCCCCATGGGGATTGACTGGAAAGCGCATAAATCTCCTTACTCTTGATACATTTTAATTTCACAAGGAACGAGGCCTGCAATCTGCTGCGCCTCAGAATCCTTGAACCATTTCTTGAAAAAGGGCTTCTTTTTCTCCGTTGCCACCAAAATGTCAATCTCCTTTTTGGAGGCGAGTTCTCTCAAGGCATCGAAATAAGCTCCTTCATGGATCAAGATTTCAAAAGGGGCCTGGAACGTCCGGCACTGTCTTTCGATTTCCTCCAGTTTTTTTTTTGCGGCAGACAGTTCGGCCCTGTTCTCGAGGGCATAGGCAATCCTGACCGTCCGGCCGGTCTCCTTCGCTTTATGAAGCGCCCAGTGAAGCGCCTCCGTCGATTGGCGCTCTGCCGAAATCATAAGAAGAATGAATTGCATCAGGAACCGCCGGCAATGGCCGGGACAATGCTGATTTCATCTCCATCCTTTACCACTGTTTGATCCCCCTGAAGAAAACGGATATCTTCGTCATTCACGTAAAAATTGATGAAGCGGCGCAGTTGGCCGTTTTCGTCATACAAACGGGTTTTGAGGCCGTTGTATTGACTTTCCAGAGAAGCCAACACTTGAGCCACGGTCTGGCCCGAGGCTTCAACCTCCCCTTTGTTTTGGGTCAGTTTCTGAAGCGGTGTGGGGATGCGGACTTTGATAGGCATGGTATTCTCCTTTCTAAAATCGGGCGAATACAAGATTCGCCCCTACATTATTTTTTTCTCCACAAAATCTTTTTGTTCTTCATTCCAATAAAATTCCGAGGCGTTCTTCACTTCCCCTCTGTAAACCGAAACGACAAGATAGGACAGATCCGGAAACAGCGGTTCCCCCCAGGGAGCGGCCATCCCCTTGTCTTCGGCAGAGAAATAAACCTCATGTTCCGGATGAGAATGAAAGATGCAAAGAATTTTTTGACCTGATTTTTGGGCCTCCCTTTGAACCTGTTCCATTTCCTTTGGATCAATGGTGTAGGCAGTCCTCGCATTGCGCGGATATCGTTGAGGGTCTTGGGTATGAACCTCATTCTGGATATTTTTGCAGGGGATGATTTTTTCGGGAGATGTGGTTCCAACAACAAAACCGCACGCTTCATCCGGATAACATCGTTTTGATTCGGCATAAATCTCGTCTAACAATTTTTGATCGATTACCATTTCATTCCTTCAAAATACCTGTCTCCATGATCGGGAAAAATCGTCACGATCACCCCTTCTTTGATTCTTTGGGCCAATCGGATCGAAGCCAATAACGCTCCACCGGACGAATAGCCCACCAACAACCCCTCTTCTTTTCCCAGCCATTCCCCCCACTCATAACTCGGCTCCGTTTCAATCCAAGCCACTTCATCAAGCTCTGATTCTTTGTAGATGCCAGGAACAATGGAAGTGGGCATATGTTTTAAACCCTCGAGCCCATGTAACGCATCGGCAGGCTGAGCTCCCATACAATAAATTTTTTTGTTGAACTCCTTTAACCTTCGGGTCGTCCCCATGGCGGTTCCACTGGTTCCCAGCGTCGCCACAAAATGAGTGACGCGCCCTTTGGTCTGTTCCCAAATTTCCACAGCGGTCGTGTCGTAATGGGCCTGTGGATTAAAAGGGTTGTTGTATTGATCCGGCATGAAATATTTTCCCGGATTTTCCTTGAACAACCGGTGCGCCATTCGAATGGCGCCATCCGAGCCTTCCATTTCGCTGGAAAACGTAATGTCTGCACCAAAAGCCCGGGCGATATCTTTTCTCTGCCGGGAAACATTCCCCGGCATCACCAACTCCACCCTGTATCCCAAAGCCGCTCCAATCATGGCATAGGCGACTCCAGTATTTCCGGAAGTGGGATCCATGATGATCTTATCGGGTGTTAATTTTCCAGAACGGATCCCTTCCTCGATCATCCGATAAGCGGCCCGATCCTTGACCGATCCTCCCGGATTGAAATATTCCAGCTTGGCATAGATTTCCACTTTGTCCGGAACCACCCCTTTCACTGTTTCCCGAATGCGAACCAAAGGGGTGTTGCCAATGCGCTCTAAAATGGAATTTAAAATCATCCTTCAATCACGCTCATCTCAATCGGTTCGACTTTAAGTCCCCGGCTCCGAAAGTAGGCAATGGCCTCCGTGATCTTATCCTCCGGCCCTTCCAATTCCACAGCCATCAGCCCAACCTGTTCGTTGACCGAAGCGGAGCGGATGTTAAACCGAACCTTGTATTGATCATACATGTCGCAGATGATTGCCTCTTTCACCTGCGCTGTGGGAAAAGTTAAATAAACTTTTCGTCTTGAGTTTTTAGACATATTTTCCTCCTATTTTTTTAATCAATCCTTCAAACTCACCAATCATCGGCTCAATAATCGGCGGTTTGTCCAGATGCCCCACTATCGCCTCCTGGGTTTTTAAACCATGTCCCGTAATGCAAAGCACAACCGATTCATCCTTCGGAATTCTTCCCTGTTCAATCAATTTCTTCGTCACCGCCATCGTCACCCCTCCCGCTGTTTCCGCAAAAATCCCCTCCGTTTCCGCCAACAGATGAATCCCCGCAATAATCTCCTCGTCCGTGGCATCGTCACACCATCCCCCTGTTCGGGTTATCGTTCTGGCCGCGTAAAATCCATCGGCTGGATTTCCAATGGCCAACGACTTGGCAATCGTGTTCGGTTTGACCGGCTTGAAAATATCCCAATGGTTTTTGACCGCTGTGGAAATGGGAGCACATCCGGTCGCCTGCGCTCCATAAATTTTGGCTTTGTTGTCGGCAACCAGACCGATCTTTTCCAATTCGGAGAAGGCCTTGTCGATTTTGGTCAACAGGGAACCGCTCGCCATCGGAACCACCACATGCCGGGGAACCTGCCACCCCAACTGTTCGACTATTTCATACCCCATCGACTTGGAACCTTCCGCATAGTAAGGACGCATGTTGATGTTCACAAAAGCCCATCGGTATTTGCCGGCAATTTCACTGCAGAGCCGGTTGACTTCATCGTAGGTGCCATGAATTCCCACCAGATGGGTCCCATAAATCATGGTTCCCAAAACTTTTGTCGGCTCCAGATCATAGGGGATAAAAACAAAACTTTCAAAGTCCCCTGCCGCCGCATTGGCCGCCACCGAATTGGCCAGATTTCCGGTGGAAGCACAAGCCACCACTTTAAAGCCCAACTCGCGCGCCTTGGATAACGCTACCGATACAACCCGGTCTTTAAAAGAAAGGGTGGGATAGTTAACCGTGTCATTCTTGATATAAAGTTCCTTCACCCCCAGCGTCCGCGCCAGACGATTGGCCCGACGAAGCGGTGTAAAACCAACCTGTCTTCCCACCGTCGGTTCCTGATCGACCGGAAGGAGTTCCCGATAACGCCACATATTGGGGCCACGCGATTCGATTTTTTCCCGCGTCAGATTTTTTTTGATCAGGTCGTAATCGTAGACCACTTCCAACGGCCCAAAACAAAACTCACACACATGGATCGGTGTTTTGGGATATTCATGACCGCATTCGCGGCATTTGAGAGCAATGGAATACATTTTAATTTTTAAAAAATTGCTCCAGACTAAAATATCTCTGTCCGGCATCGCACAAAAAAGTAAGAACTTTTTTCCTTAAACCCAATTCTTTGGCCACGCCAACAGCACTATGGACATTCGCTCCGGAAGAAATCCCGACCAGGATTCCAGCTTCCCTCGAGAGGCGGCGGGTCATGGCATAAGCCTCGTTATCCGTGACCACTTCAACCTGATCAATCACGTTCCGATTGAGTACTTTGGGAACAAATCCGACTCCCAACTGTTGAATGCGGTGGGTTCCTGGTTTGCTTCCCGATAAAACCGCCGAGGCTTTGGGTTCTACAGCGACTATTTTGATCGAAGGAAATTTGTTTTTTAAAACCTCTCCCACACCGGTTAGGGTTCCTCCCGTTCCCACCCCTGCCACAAGCGCATCAACACCGTTGGGAAAATCTTCCAAAATTTCCCGGGCCGTTGTTTCTTTATGGGCTTCCGGATTCTGCCTGTTTTCAAACTGACGGGGCGAATAACTGTTGGAATGTTTTTCCATAAAATCATCCGCTCGCGTCACAGCCCCTTTAAGTCCTTCCTCTTGGGGAGTCAATTCGAGGGTTGCTCCAAAGCCCTCAAACATTTTCCTCCTCTCCAAACTGGCATCCTCCGGCATAAACAGAATTAATTTTAATTTTTTAACAGCACAAACCATCGCCAAAGCAATACCGGTGTTTCCGGCAGTGGCATCAACAATCCATGTGTCCGGCTTGATTTTCCCTTCACTTTCAGCCTGTCCGATCATGGCCAGCGCAATTCGGTCCTTGATAGACAAACTGGGATTCCCCGCCTCGTATTTGGCGTACAATTCGGCCCCCCCCTCTGATTCGAATGGTTTCAGCCGAATAACCGGCGTGTTGCCGATTGACTCCAAAATCGAATTGATAACCACAGGAATCATGCAAAAAAAAACCTCGTCTTAATTCCGTCAATCCCAGAATTAAGAAGAGGTCTTTTAGGTTCTCTCCTTATCTTTCCCCTAAACAGGGCTGGAATTAGCACCTTCCCCGCCTATAGCAGGGGGTTGCTGTGCCATCTCAGGGCCAATCCCTCAGGCACTCCGGATAAGTTTTTTGACCGTAACAAACCGTTCCGGCTCCTGTCAAGAAGCGAGTGGGAATAAAGAAATTCACTTGTTGTAGATTCCTTTTATGGCTAATTTAAGGCCTGGCGGAACCCATGAAAAAAGCGCTGCAAATCATCAACAAACTGGAAAAAGAAGGGGTCATTAAAAGCTACGCTCTGGGGGGGGCCACAGCGCTTCTTTTCTACACCGAACCAGCCCTCACTTTTGACATCGATATTTTTATTCTTCTTCCAGATGACCAGGGTTCAAAAAATCTTGTTAATCTCGGTCCTCTTTATCAGTCTCTTCAATCTAGGGGATATCACACTGAAAAAGAACAGATCATGATTGAGGGGGTTCCTATTCAGTTTATTCCCGTGTATAATTCGCTCGTGGAGGAAGCTGTAGGGCAGGCGGTCATCAAAGAGTATGAGGGAGAAAAAATAAAAGTTTTAAAAATTGAACATCTGCTTGCCATGATGATCGACACCTATCGTCCCAAAGACCGTGAGAGGCTTGGAACATTATTGAATGAAGTGAGTTTCGATCAAAAACTGCTTGAGACAATTTTGGAACGCCATTCACTTCGTCAAAAATGGGAGAAATACATTGGAAAACAGTAAAAAAAAGATCAAAAGAATTTTTGATGCCAAAAAACAAAAGCGACAAAATCTGGCTCGGCTTCCTATTGAAGAAAAAGTGAAGATTTTAATCCAGCTTCAAAAAATAGCGGCTCCCATTCTGGCCGCCCGAGGGGTTAAAAGAAAGCCATGGGAGATATAATGGGGTCAGAGATGCCGGATTATTTGAGTCGGAGATAGATCACTCTTTTTACAAGGACACATACTTCCCCTTTTTCATCGATTCCCTCGATTTCAAACTCCGGGCGGATTTTGCGATGCACGGCCAGCTCTTCTTTGATTTTGTTGATCTGTTCATCGGTCAGAGTAAAAGTAAAAGTAATGGCTGACCGGGCCGGCTTCTTGTACTCAATTGATCCCGCCTGATCCCAGATGACATACTTCTTAATCCCCAAAATCTGGATCAACATCATCATGTAATGGGGATCAGCCGCCGCTTGAAGAGTCCCTCCGAAAATGGTCCCCACATAATTTTTGTTGAGAAAAGATTTTTTGACCTTGACCACCACCTTTTTCCAGTCCGGGGCAATGTAAGTCACCCGCACCCCCGAAAAAAGATAGGGGGGATAAAAATTAAGGAAGAGTCGGCCTTTCCAGGGGGTCATCATATATAAAAATGAATACCCATTCATTTTTCTTCTGGATGATTTTTTTGTCAATCATCTTTTACAAATCATAGTAATGCCTCAGTTTCACCTTGCCAAGAGAATTAACCCCCGAAGGGGGTTCAAGGAATGTAGCCGTGGGTGTCAACCCACGGAACAGGCACAAGCCGTT
>SBBF01000003.1 GCA_005240075.1 Nitrospira sp. | reverse complement strand
TATTAATATATTAACTACTGATCCTGCCATTGAAGAGGCCTCTAAAATTTGGGGTAAAGACTCAATTTTAGAAAAATCATCAATTCCATTGAGTATTTTTAAAACCCCTTTTGGGTCTATTTCTCTCCTCTATGGCCCTCGTCAAATTGGCAAAACTTCTTCCTTAAAATTATTTTTATCTCAAGTTGATGATTCTGACACGCTCATTTTTACCGATTGTTCCACCATTTTGAATCGTCTTGATTTATACGAACATTTAAATCAGCTGATTAACGGTAAAACGACGCTCATCTTGGATGAAGTTCAAGCAGTTCCCGAATGGCATTTGGCTCTCCGTTCTCTTTATTCCGAAGGAAGACTAAAAGAGTGTCGATGTTGGTGCACAGGAAGTGAGGCGCGTTATTTGTTGGAAAGTGGAGAACGTCTTCCCGGCAGACGCGGTGAAGGAAAAACCATTTTTGCCCGTCCCTGGAGTTTTAGAGAATACATGGATTTTTTTTATCCTGATCAAGTATCTTCTTACAAAAAAATTAATTTTAAACATGTCAACCAGCAATGGCTTGATGACCAGCAATGTGATTTTACTTCTTATTGGAACGATTATCTTTTTGCAGGAGGAATCCCCCATTCCCTTGGAGCCTACTATCAAACTAGAGAAATAGAGGATTCAATATGGAAAGTTTATGTTGATTGGATTATGGGGAACTGGTCAAAAATTAGAACCCCGGAACGGTCGCTTATTGCTCTGGCCAAAAGGTTGTGTGAAACCTTAACAACTCGTGTGAGCTATGATGCTTTAAAAAAGGGGACCGATATTCAAAGCCCCAATACAGTAAGAACCTTGTTAGAAACTCAAGAAGACCATTTTTCCATTAAAATTGTTCCCCGTTATGACATCGATCAAAAAAAATTCTTGCCTGTTAAATTAAAAAAAATTTATCCCTTAGACCCTTTTATCGCCCACGTATGGAGTGCCATTGGACAAAATATCAGACGGCTTTATAGTGAATCAGTTGTTTCACCCCCTCTTGATGAGGGGGCCTTTTTAGCCCAGACTTATCGTTGGGAGGATAACCTGGAAGTCAGTTATTTGTACCATAACCAAACCCAGGTGGAGATTGATTTTTATTTTAATGATTGTGGATTTGAATTGAAGTCCAATGGAAATCCTTCTGCCAAACAGCGGACTATTTTAAAACAATGCCCCCAAAGTTTTGTTGTGAAAAAAAACCAGCTTCCTTTGATGGCTTATCTGATTGGGGAGGGGAGGTAAACCTCCTTATCTCCGTTCGCCTCCAGAACCAGCTGGTTGGTTCCTTTATCTTTTTAACTTAAAAAATTGACTTTATGCTTATTAATATGCTAATAAAATATATATAATTTAATCCTATTAATAGAGATATTAAATGGCACTTAAACTCAATATTCGGTCCGATATTGAAAGGGAAATGAACACTCTCCTTCCCAAAGCCGCCGTTCGGTCCAAAACCCAATATATTAACGAGGCTATTCGGGAATATAACCGCAAAATGAAGCGGCAATTCCAGATTCTCAAGTTGAAAAAGTATTTTAAGTCTTATCAGAAGGAAGGGAGGGTCATTCTTGACAACTTTGCCCGTCTCAAAAATCGGCCTCATTAAGCAGGGGCATTGTTACCTGGTCGACATGAATCCAGGCCGAAGATCCAAGCCGGGTAAAATAAGACCTGTTATCGTTATTCAGTCATCCGATACCCTCGATGCAGGAAGCCCCGGAGTCGTGATTGTGCCCTGCACTTCCAAACTGGGCTCTGCCAATATACTTCGCTGTCGTCTAACCCCATCCCGTACTTTGCGACTCGTCAAAACTTCCGATATCCTTTTAGACCAGATTCACACAATTGACCGGAGCCTCTTTTTGCAAGAGTTGGGCCCCGTTGACGATCTGGTATGGAGAAAAATAGAAGCGGGAATTAAATTTCTTTTGGAAACATGAAGGATTCCCTCTTAAATTCGGTGAAGATTTTCTATTGACCTTAAAAAAAAACTGGTATACCACCTCCCCATCATGAAAAGTTTAAAGAAAATTATTTTTTGGGGGATTTCTTTTGTGATGATCGCTGTTTCTTTTGACGGATGGGCTGAGGAGCCCACTCAAGAAGAGCCAGCACCGGTAGAAACGGCTGCCCCCGAACAAGCCCCGGTGAATCTAGCTAGTGCTTATCAGGGGATTTACAAGTCAGGCAATGCCCCGTTTGCGGAAAAAACCCGCCTCAAAATCACCAAAGTGGACGATGCTTTTCTGTTTGTTCCTCTCAAAGGAGAGGCTTGGAATCTACCGCTCAAAAGCATGCGGGGCGCTGTTGTTTCTTCGAAGGGGATTTGGATCTACTGGTTTGACGACGCCGGAAATACGCTCAACGGTTTTGTGGAAATGACGGAGGGAAACACCCTGCTGGCTTCGGATATCAATCAGGCGGTCAACGATTATTTCATCAACCGACCCCAGGCGGACGAGGAAAAACTGAAAGCCAACTACGAGTCCTATAAAGAAAAGGCTCTCCGCGAAGCCAAGTAAGCCCCTTTATTTTTTATTCATGACTCTTCCTGAACTTTCTTCAAAAAAAAAGGAATACCTTTTGATCCATGATCTGGGGGATTATCTTCCCGCCCTGGCAAGTTTTTCATCCACTCGAAAACTTTCCCGTTCTCTTATATTTCGGAGTCTTATCCCACAAATTAACGAGGTTGTTTCTGGTTTGGAATACGGTTTTTATGCGGAGCCTCCTCTTTATCAAAAAAAAAAATTCTACAGGGGGGTCTCATGGAATTTGGAAAGAGGGATGAATTATGAAGGAATCTTGCGCGCTCTCAAAGAGAACCCCGACCTTGGTTCTGCCGACCTTTTTTTATTTCAGGAGACCGATTCAGGAATGGTCCGTTCAGGCAATCGGAACATAGCGCGTGATCTCGCCTGTGAGCTGGGGATGAATTATTTTTTTGCCCCTTCGTACCTCAATTTGTGCATCGGCAATTCGACCGAGAAGCATATTGGGGGAAAAAATCTTCTGGGGCTTCATGGCAACAGCATTTTAAGCAGATATCCTCTGGAAAATCTCCGGATTGTTTCCCTTCAAAACTGCAAGGACAAGATGAAAGGGGAGGAAAAGAGGATCGGTTGTCAGAAGGCTTTGATTTGCGAGGTCGATTTTCCATTCCAAAAAGTTACGGTGATTTGTGCCCACCTGGATGCGCATTCTTCCCAGAGGCAAAGAGCCTCTCAAATGGAGTCGATTCTTTCAGCGGTTGACACCACCCCTTACCCGGTTTTACTGGGAGGTGATTTAAACACCAATTGTTACAATACGCGTCATGCCCTGTTTGCTTTTTTTGGTTTTTGGAACAAAGTGCTCCGAGGGGGGGATAACATGATTGAAAATCATTACCCTTATCCGGATCGCACTTACGACCGTTTTCTTTTCCAGGTTTTAAAAAGCTATGGAATGAAGACTGACGGTTTCAATGAGCCGGGAATGGGGACGCTTCATTATCATGTGGATGACATCAAGGGAAATTATCTCGTCAGGGAAGTGGTGCCTGAATGGTGCAGAAAGGTGATGGAAAAAACCTTGAGGAGGCATGGGGGAAAAGTTTCTCTCAAGCTCGATTGGTTTGCCGCGCGGGGATTAAGACCTGCCGCTTCAGAGACGGGGGCCGCTCCTCCCCGCGTGCTTCCCCATCTTAAATTTGGCGGAAAATCTTTGTCAGACCACGATCCGATTGTTGTCGATCTGGATATTTACGGCGGATCCTAACATGCTCATTCTTGTTTCCAATGATGACGGAGTCGATTCGGAGGGCATTCATGTTTTGGCAAAAACCCTCAAGAAAACAAAAGAATCGAGAGTCGTTGTCGTAGCCCCCGATCGGGAACGATCAGCTACATCCCATTCCCTCACTCTGCATCGCCCTTTGAGAGTGGTCAAAATCAAAGACGATTTTTATTCTGTCGATGGAACGCCGACGGATGCGGTTACGCTGGCCGTTCACAAGATTTTAAGGCGAAAGCCCGATCTGCTGATATCGGGGATCAATCGGGGGGCAAATCTGGGGGAGGATGTCCATTATTCGGGAACGGTTTCGGCGGCGTTGGAGGGGGCTATTATGGGAGTGCCGGCGCTTGCTGTTTCTGTGGTTGGCCCCCCGCCGTTTTTGTTTGGACCGGCCGCCTCCTTTACGGTCAAACTTGCTCGTCAGGTTCTCAAGGAAGGAATTCCATCCGGTCTTGTTTTGAATGTGAATGTTCCCAACAAACCTTCCAGCCAGATCAAGGGGTACGAATTTACCGTTCTGGGAAAACATAATTACAGTGATCTGATTGTTGAGAAGAAGGATCCCTCGGATCGCCCTTACTTCTGGATTGGAGGGGATCCCCGTCAATTCGAAAATAATCCAGGGTCAGATTGCAAC
Source organism: Nitrospira sp. (assembly GCA_005240075.1). Classification (GTDB taxonomy): domain Bacteria; phylum UBA10199; class UBA10199; order UBA10199; family SBBF01; genus SBBF01. Next base: position 3,059 of record SBBF01000003.1, on the reverse strand, counting down.
GCTTATCTCAAAAACCGGATTTCGATCACTCCCCTTCATGTTGATTTGACCGATTTCAATTTTCTTGAAAAGATGAGGCGATGGAAAATACGATGAGGGGAGAGGCTGATTATTCAGTGGCCAGAAGACGGATGGTGGAAGAACAGATCGTGGCGCGGGGACTTCATGATCCGCGGGTTATCGAGGTGCTGGGACGGGTTCCCCGGCATTTATTTGTTGAGCCGGCCCTTCAAGATCAGGCCTATGGAGATTATCCGGTCGGTATTGGTTCGGGACAGACGATTTCTCAACCTTATATCGTGGCCCTGATGACAGAGGCGCTCCAGCTAACCGGAGTTGAGAAAGTATTGGAAATTGGGACCGGATGCGGTTATCAAACAGCGGTTTTGGCTGAATTGGCTGGTCAAGTTTACACCATAGAGAGAATTAAGGAGCTTGCTTTTTCGGCCAGACACGTTTTAAGACATCTCCATTATCGGAACATCGTGTTGAGGGTGGGGGATGGTTCTTTGGGATGGAAAGAATCTGCCCCCTTTGATGGGATTCTTGTTGCGGCCGGTTCACCGGAGATCCCCCAACCCCTTGTGGAGCAGCTCAAAGAAGGGGGAAGGTTGGTTGTACCTGTCGGCAATGAAGATACCCAGTCTCTTTTCCGAGTGATTCGCCGGGGAAACAAGGTGGATATTGAAGATCTGGGGGGATGCCGATTTGTAAAATTAGTTGGAAGATTTGGATGGGGTCAACAGAAGAAAGCAGGGGATCAAACTCAAAAAAGATCGTTGGTTTGAGTTTGAGAGGGAGAAAAGAAGTGAGAATTTTATTTATTTTTTTTACTTTCAGTTTTTTCATTATTTCGTGTGCTGAATTTTCCGACGTTTTTGAAATTTATTCAACACAGGATGCCAAACAGGTTGATCGGGATGGCGATCGCAGGCCAACCAGAGAAATTCCAACCTCATCCCCTCCCGCCAGCCCGACCGCTTCCATTGAAACGGACAAAGCCCGTTTTATATGGCCAGTGGAAGGAACGGTGACTTCCCGTTTTGGGTTAAGAAGAAGGCGTCAGCATGATGGAATTGATATTTCGGCCCCCCGCGGGACTCCGGTTAAAGCAGCCGCGCGGGGCAAAGTTGTTTATTCGAATCGTTTGAGCGGTTATGGCAATCTGATTATCATGAAGCATGCCGGCAACTATTTTACTGCTTATGCCCATTTGTCTCAGAGCAAAGTAACCAAGGGGGACAGGGTGGAGCAGGGGGATCTGATTGGGCTTGTAGGATCAACCGGAAAAACGAGCGGTCCTCATTGTCATTTTGAAATCCGGCAAAAAACCGAAGCCCGAAACCCTTTGTTCTTTTTGTCTGAAAGCAAAGAACCAACCGTGGAAGCTCATCTCCCCGCCGTGGGAGGAAAGGAATAAAAAATATGAATGGAGATCTTAAAAAATTGATTCGTGATGTACCCGATTTTCCCAAACCGGGCATTGTATTCAAAGACATCACCCCTCTTTTGGCTGATCCGGGGGGGTTAAAACGGGTGATCCAAATCTTTGCCGATCGTTTTGCATCCTTAAAGATTGACAAGGTGGTGGGGGTTGAATCCCGCGGGTTTGTTTTTGGAGCGCCGTTGGCTGTTGAATGGGGGGTTGGATTTGTTCCGATCCGGAAAAGCGGCAAACTTCCCTGGACCAAAGTGACTGAAGAGTACACTCTGGAATATGGCAGGGACCGGATTGAAATGCATGCCGATGCAGTTGCGGTCGGAGAACGGGTTTTGGTAGTTGATGATCTGTTGGCGACCGGAGGAACGGTCAGTGCCGTTTGTCGCCTGTTGGAAAGCCAGAAGGCTGTGGTGGCAGGTCTCGCTTTTGTCGTGGAGCTTGATTTTTTGAAAGGGCGCGAAAAACTTACCAGTAGGGAAATCTACTCAATTTTGCATTATAAATAAATACGGTCTCGGGCAGAGTCGCTCGTCACCGACCTCGAGATTATTGACTGGTGTAACTATATATAGTACCATTTATTATGTCGGCGACGAAAAAACTGATTGCCAAGTTAAAAGACAACACAATCAAAAAAAAGGAATTGGAAACATTGTTCAAACGTTTTGGATTTTCAGAATATGGGGGCAAGGGATCGCACAAAGTATGGGGCCATCCTCAGTATACCGATATTCATATTGTGATTGCGACTCATTCCAAAGAGGTGCCCCGATATCAGCTCAGGCAAATTGAAAAATCGTTGACAAAAAAGGGGTTGCTATGAAAAAGAATCTTAAAAAATCACCGTATCTTATCAACATTTTTTGGTCTGATGAAGATCAGCTCTATATCGCTGAAGTGCCTGAACTGGACGGATGTTTGTCCCATGGTAAAACCCCCGCAGATGCCGCCAGACATGCGGAAGATGCCATTGCAAGCTGGATTCAAACGGCAAAAAAACTGGGGCATCCTGTTCCTGTGCCTGTTGCCAAAAGAAAAGTAAGTGGAAAATTCAATGTAAGGCTTCCCAAACAGGTCCACAAGGATCTGATTGTCAAAGCGGCCCGGGAAGGGGTCAGTTTGAATCACATGGTCAGCACGCTTCTTTCCCATTCTCTGTAACGAGTCGAAAATTTTCCTGAAAATTTTGAAGACTGGAAAATCAAGGGGAGTGGTTTCCCCTGATAGGGCACTCTCTTATCCGGGGCCGTTACTCGCAATGAAGCGAGGATCGGACTTGCTCCGTCCGAGCGAAGCCACGGGGGGTTCGGGGGTGTTGGTGAAACCAACCCCCCGATCTCAATAACGGCCCCGGGCAGAGTCGATCCTCACCGACCTTGGCCTTAGGAGTGCCCTGATTTATCAGAAGGGGGAAGGCTTTCCCCCTCGCACCACTGGCAAAGCCAGATGGTGCTCACCCCTTTCACTGAAGTGCTCGCTTGCGCTCGCAAGAGCAGGGCGCCAGCGGCAAAGCCCCCATTACAAATCGGCCCCGGGCAGAGTCGATCCTCACCGACCTTGGCCTTAGGAGTGCCCTGATTTATCAGAAGGGGGAAGGCTTTCCCCCTCGCACCACTGG
>SBBF01000075.1 GCA_005240075.1 Nitrospira sp. | reverse complement strand
GCGATTGCGCATATTGTCCGTTGTTTCGAGGACCCAGATGTTGCGCATGTTCATGGGGGGGTTGATCCTCTTCGGGATATTCAAGTCATTCATACAGAATTGTTGCTGGCCGATCTTCAATCGGTAACCAAACAAATCGACAAAGTCAAACGGTTGGCCAAGGTGGGGAACAAGGAGGCCGCTTTCGAGCTGGCCCTTTACGAAAAAATAGCGGCAACCTTGAATGACGGAAAACCGGCACGGAGTCTTGTCTTGACGCCGGAAGAAAAAGAACTCATTCAACCCCTCTTTCTTATTTCCATGAAACCGGAGCTTTATGTCTGCAATGTCGATGAAGCTCATGTGACGGATGAAGCTACAGCGGCAGTCAGACAGGTTAACGATCATGCCAAGAGTGAAGGAGCTGATGCGGTGGTGATTTGTGGCAAAATTGAATCAGAAATTGCCCAGATGAAGGAGGACGAAAAAGAGGCTTTTTTGGCCGACTATGGATTGAAGGAATCAGGCCTCGATCGGCTGGCCCGTGCCGGTTATCATCTTTTAAATCTCATCACTTTTTTTACGGCAGGCCCCAAGGAAGTCCGGGCCTGGACGGTGGTCCAGGGGGCTCATGCTCCGCAGGCGGCGGGCCAGATTCATTCCGATTTTGAAAAAGGTTTTATCCGCGCGGAGGTGTATCATTATGATGATCTCATCCGTTTGGGATGGGAGCAAAAAGTGAAAGAAGCGGGGCTGATGCGGAGTGAAGGGAAAGAATATATTGTCAAAGACGGTGACGTGATGTTTTTTAAGTTTAATGTCTGATTTAAGAGTTGCGTCTGATGATAAATTTTCTGTTCACTTTTGTGAACGAAAATTTTTGAAAGATCTTAATAAAAAGCAACCTTACAGGCAAGTTTGACGATAAAAAGACCGTGGAAGTCTCGAGGGTGGAAAGAAAGGATGTATATGAGCTATCGAATCATTAATCTGCCAGGTGTTCTGAATCATCCGGAGGCGCAAGATGGTTTTTTGACCCCGTCCGATATTGATTCCCTTCAAGTAACACTGACCGAAAAATACAAAACGTCAAAAGGCGAAAGGTGCAGGGGCACGGAAAGCCGTGTCCCTACATGATTAATTCTGTTTAATCCAGATTTTGAGGCCGTCGCCGTTATCGGTTGTCTTGTGCGACCACCAATCCCAGTAACTGACTTTCTGTTTCAACTTCCCCTCGACAAAGCTTACCCGTTTCCAGGCCAAGTCGCTGTTTTCCGCACTGGCTTCCGCATGGATGTCAAAGTCGCTGGTCACTCCGGTTGTTTCCAAGCCAGACTTCCAGTCGGTCAAGTATTTGAGGATTTTGTTCAAGTCACAGGTGACCTGATCCGATTTTCCTTTGACAAACTGACAGTTCTCTTTTTTCAGCTTGTCATTAATCGCCGAGGTGGTGACCTGTTTGGTTGCCTCCTTGGTGACCGATTTGACTTTGGCCGCTGTTGGATTCCCTCCCGTGGGAATGTCAAAGGCCATGGTGACCAACGGGGCTGTTAATAAGAGCGTAAACAAGACTGCAAGGTGCTTCTTCATACTATTTTCTCCTTTCTTTTTTTTTTAAGATTCAGGTAGTAGATAATTAACTTAAGTTAAAAACTTAAGGGAAAATCTTGTATCATATTTGTCCGGCTCGATGAAACTGTTATTTCTTCTGCTTTTTTTGGAGTTTATTGGAATCCGGTCTGTTTGGACCACCGATTCTATTTCCCTCGATGTTCTTTCCAAATGGGAGGCCTTGGAGATTCGTCTGGTGCCCCGCAATCTTGATTCGTCCAGTGGAACGGGTATAAAAACGGTGACAGCCGAGAGAGATGCTGAAGGGATCAGACTTAAATGGTATTCCCCCCTCCGCGTGCCGGTTGACGATGCCAAGTGGCCGATCTACAAAATCATCATGAAAAAGGGGGCCTTGTGGACCAACGGCCTGGGGCATATCTCCAGCATGGCCCATCCCGCTCTCTGGGTTTCAGGTCTTGTCAGTTTGAGCGACAACGGATTGTTATGGGGGCCTCCTTCCCTTTTTGACGAAGGAAAAAAAATTGTCTCTTTTGAACCCGGGTTTTTAAACACTTCTTTTTTCAGTTTTTCAAAGGGGCCGGCCAATGTTGTCAACACAGTCGGTCAATTCCGCACTACGGCGAGTGTGGAAACTGATTTTTCGAAAAAATTCAGCGAAGTTCGGCTTGAGAAAAACCAGAATTGGCCTCTGGTTGTGAACGGCAAAAAAATAGAGGTGCCGGTTGTTATTCTGGCCAATGATTTTGTACGGTATGTGGTCTTGAGATCGAGGGGGAATCCGCTGGTATTAAGCGTGACTTTCAACTCCGCTCGAGCGCCTTCGCCGTTAAAGGGTTTTCTCGATTTTTTTCATGAAAATATGGAATATCAGGTGACCCAGATCAATATCAATCGACACCAATCGCTTGACGCGAGTCTCTCTTCTGATAACGAGGGGGTTCATGACTAGAAAAGACTCCGTTCGGGAGCTTGCAAGACAAATTTATGTTGCCGCCCAGAATACCAAGGGGGAGGGCCTTGTGGTTTTGGACCTCCGCAAACTGACCAGTTTTACCGAATATGTGGTGATCTGTTCCGGAACCAGCTCCCGTCAGGTTCAGGCGATCGCTGAAAATATCCAGAAAGAAATCAAACAGAAATTCAAACGGATCCCCCTGGGAGTTGAAGGGGCCAGTAACGGCCTCTGGGTGCTGGTTGATTATGGGGATGTTATTTGTCATGTGTTTAATGAAGAAAGCCGGGCATTCTACCGTCTCGAACATTTGTGGCATGACGCCAAACGAGTTGTTTTTAGGAAAAAATGAGCCGAGCGACTGGCTTGGCCAGCCTGAGGCGCGGGGATTTGGGGGCTATTGATAGTCCAACAGCAAATATGATTGATGTGAGTAACTGCTTTAAAGGGCCATCAGGGCCCCCATTAAAATGAAACCTCTTATTCTCATCATACTCGATGGCTGGGGAATCCGGCATGAAAAAAAAGACAACGGGATTGCGTTGGCCCGCAAACCCCATTTTGATCATTTTTGGAAATCGTATCCCCACACCCCAATCGATGGTTCCGGAAAAAGCGTCGGATTGCCGGAGGGAATCATGGGGAATTCGGAGGTGGGGCACATGAATCTGGGGGGGGGGAGGATTATTTTCTCAGGGCTCTCCCAAATTTATCAGGCGATTTCGGACAAAAGCTTTTTTGCCAATCCCGCTCTCATTTCAGCCACCCAAGCGGTCAAACACAATCGTTCCCGCCTCCACTTGATGGGGCTTGTCTCTGACGGTGCGGTCCACAGTCATCAGGATCATCTCTATGCCCTTTTGGATCTGGCCCGGGAGCAGGGCATTGGCGATCTGTTCATTCACTGTTTTATGGATGGCCGCGATACTCCTCCGAAAAGCGGTCTGGAATATATCCGCAGCTTGACCAGTCAAATCGCCAAAAAGGGGGGAGGAAAAATCGCGAGTGTGAGCGGGCGTTATTATGCCATGGACCGGGATGATCGTTGGGACAGAATTGAAAAAGCCTATGATGTGCTGACCGGTTTTGATGTTCATGGAATCTCTACGGCAGAGGGGATTATTGAGGCTTCCTATCGGGCAGGGATCAGCGATGAATTTGTCATTCCGCAGTCTGTTGTTGATGAAAAGGGAGATCCTGTGGGGTCCATACAGGATGGGGACGCGGTTATTTTTTTCAATTTTCGCCCTGACCGGGCCAGGGAACTCACACGGGCTTTGACCGATCCGTTGTTCAGAGAATTTGACCGGAAAAAATTGCCACGACTTTCCCAATTTGTTTGTATGGGTCCCTATAACGAAAATTTTTCACTTCCGGTTGCCTTTTATCCCCCGCGTCCCCAAAAAGTTTTTGGGGAAGTGATCAGCCAGAAAGGTTTAAACCAGTTGAGAATTGCCGAAACGGAAAAATATGCCCATGTCACCTATTTTTTTAACGGAGGGGTGGATCGTGTCTTTCCGGGGGAAGAGCGGGTGTTGATTCCTTCTCCTCGTGATGTTCCCACCTATGATCTTAAACCCGAAATGGGAGCACGGAGGATTACGGAAGAGGTTTTAAACCGGATCAATCAGGAAAAGTACGATGTGATCATCCTGAATTTTGCCAATGCCGATATGGTAGGGCATACCGCCAAGCCGGAGGCGATTATCAAATCAGTCGAAGTACTCGATGATTGTCTGGGACAAATTGTTGACCTGGTCTTGAAAATGAAAGGGGCTGTGGTGGTGACCGCCGATCATGGCAATGCGGAGCAGATGGTGGATGAGCAGGGGAATCCGCATACCGCCCATACCACCCATCTTGTTCCCTTCATGTTGATTTCCCCTTCTCATCATTCCGTTCGTTTAAAAAAAGAGGGGGGGAGGCTTTGCGACGTGGCCCCCACGTTGCTTGAACTGCTCCATATCAAAAAACCGCCGGAGATGACGGGGGAGAGCCTGATTGTTCATTGATTTTTTTTTTCCTGCGGTTTGTGGTTCTTGCGGAGTGCTCATTCGTTCGGAGGGGCTCTGTCCATCTTGTTTGTTGCACGTTGATTTGATCCAGGAACCTCTCTGTACTCACTGCGGCCTTCCTTTTGATGCGGAGAGCGCCTTGTCCCATCCCTGTTCCAATTGCCTTCAAAACATACCTTCTTTCGAATCACATCGCTCTCTCTTTATTTATGATGGCATTGCGAGAGAGATCATTCATCGTTTGAAATTCAAGGCCGGGTTTCAACTCCTCGATTTTTTTTCGACGGCGGTAATTGAAAAATGGGGAGAGGTGATTTTGAAGAGCGATTACCTGATTCCGGTTCCTCTTTTCTGGAAACGTTTGAGTGAGCGGACTTTCAATCAAAGTGCGGAGCTTGGCAAAATCATCTCTAAAAAAACAGGAATTCCGCTTCTCCTTCATTCACTTCAGAAAATCAAATCAACGCCTCCTCAAACCACTTTGACAAGGGATGAAAGAATCAGAAATCTTGACCGTTGTTTTGAGTGGAGGGACAAAGAACACAATCTTGATTCAAAGAGGGTCTGTTTGATTGACGATGTTTATTCCACAGGGAGCACCCTGTCGGCCTGTGCAGAGGCTCTCAAAGACTCGTTTTCCTGTCGGGTTGTTGCCGTAACGCTTGCTTACAACAAGGGTAATTTTGCCTAAACCGGCCACTAGCCGGTGCCTAAAAAAGCGTCAATTGCTGATTGTATAAGCATTTCCGGGCGATTGTTTCCGGGGATTGTTGTGTATTCTCTCAGGATCATTTGAAATTTTTTTCATCCATTTTGGCACGTTTTTTGCTTTAACAGATGGGGTTTAAGAGGAACAATATGGCAGAAAATTCTTCATTAACAGCCTCTGCGGGTGCCGAGGGGATGGTCGGTTTTCGTCAGGATGAATCGGTGATAGAGGTTCCTCTGGAAGGGTTGGGGTTTGGCCAAGCTACCATGCAATTTCCGACGGGCGAAAATTTTGATCTTGCTTTGAGTTATAAAATCATGGCGGGGATTGACAGCTTTCAGGGGGATGAAGCGACTTTGTTGGGAGGAGCTGTTGATCGCTGGGTTGTTTATCGAAGCCGTTTTAATCTGGCTCCCCCTTATTTGGGGGTTACCAAATTTAACCTGGAAGGGAGGTTCGTCAAACCGGGATTAAAATTTTATGGCGGCATCTCTCCCCAGGAAGACTATGTTTATCCCTACAATTTCAATGCGGTGACCTTTGAAGATGGTACCTCTGCCAACAGTTTTAACTATAGTGTTTTGGACAATACCAGCGGTGCCAATATTTATACCGGAAAAATTGGTTTCGTTTTTGGAACGGAATGGATGCCCCCTTTTGCTGAAGGCTTGCGATTGGTTCTGCAGACCGGACCGGACGGAGGTTTTCAGCCGATCCCGCCGTGGGTAACAACGGCTCAGGTTGGTTTTGGAGGAGATTATCAAGTTACCGGAGAACCGGCTTCCAGCACCCTTTCTGTTTATGGTTCTCTTCTTGATTCTCCGGAACCGGGGGATCCTGCCTACAATTCGGAATTGCCGGCTGATAAAAAGGGGGCGGGCTTTTTTTACGGCCAAAAACTGGGGCCGATGCAGGCGGGATTCGGTTATGCTTTTAATGTCCAGGATCAAATAACTACCCATGGGGCCAATGCCGCGATGGCCATTGCTATTCCCGGCGATCGGGTGATCTTTACCGGAGCCTATTCGTATATGAGAAATGGGGAGATGGTGGAACATACCATCGAACCAATCACCTTCATTGTTCGGATAGCCAATGGATTCGTGATGCGCGGCGGTTATTTTTTGGTGGCTCCAGCAGAAGCCCTACCGGGTGAAAACGATTCCCAACATCTGGTCTATTTGGGAATCGGTCTCAACAAAGGGACGACCGTCGAATAAACAATTGTCTACTTTGACACCCGTTATTCTTTCTGGCATGAATACCGGTCATGTCATCTTGTCTTGAAGTAGCCATTGAATCAGCCCGCGAGGCGGGGAACTTGCAAATCAGCCGGCTTTCTCAAAGTCATCAGATCGAATACAAGGGGGAGATCGATTTGGTGACCGATGTCGATCGGGCCTGCGAAGATCTTATTGCCCAAAAAATCACCGGTCATTTTCCAGATCATGATATTTTGGCCGAAGAGGGGGGGGGAGGGCGAAAAAATTCGGAGTACAAGTGGATCATCGATCCGTTGGATGGGACCACCAACTATGCTCATGGGTATCCCCTTTTTTGTGTTTCCATCGCTCTGGAATTCAAAGGGGAGATTATTGTTGGTGTTGTCTTCGATCCCAACCGGAACGAACTTTTTCATGCCGAAAAAGGGAAGGGGAGTTTTTTGAACGGAAAGAAAATTTCGGTTTCACAAACCGCTGAGCTTAACAAAACCCTGGCAGCCACCGGATTTGCTTATAATGTCAAAAAAGCCAAGCGGAACAATTTGAACCATTTTCGTCATATGATCATGGCGGTACAGGGAATCCGGAGGGATGGGGTGGCGGCAATTGATCTCTGTTATGTGGCCTGCGGCCGTTTTGATGGTTTTTGGGAGCTCAATCTTTTCCCCTGGGATATTGCGGCCGGTTTTTTGATTGTCTGTGAAGCGGGAGGAAAGGTGACCAATTTTTCCGGAAACCCCTTTTCCATTTACGAAAAGGAAACGCTTGCTTCCAATGGCCTGATTCATGACGCATTCTCAAAAATTTTATGCAATCCTTGAAAACCCCCTTAGCCGAAAAAAATCTGGACAGCGCTTTTGAGCTGATGAAGACCAGGAAATATGACGAAGCCGAGGCCTTGTTGGAGAAGGGGATGAAAGAGGCCGAACAAAAGAAGGATATTGTTTTGGTCGGGGTTTATTCTTCCGCTTTCGGCGTTTTGTTAAAGCTCAAGAAGGAATTTCGCAAAAGCTGGAAGTTTTACGAACAAGCCGAAAAATGTATTCCGGATGATCTTTCTTTGAAGCTTATTTCTTGCCGCCTGCTGGCTGATTATTTCGGGCAGTACGACACCGTCATCCGAAAAATGGAAAAAGTTATTCAGTTGGCGAAGGAGGATCCGATTCTTCAACATCAAGCGAACACACTGGCCGGTTATGCTTCTTTCAAAAAAGGGGACAAGAAAAGGGGGATCGATTTTTTTAGAAAAAGCATGGCAGATGGATTTAAGGGATTGCAGACCGCCGCCAACCTCGATTTCAAGCTGGTGGGAGAGCTGGTTAAAAAAAAGCAGGAAAAAGATTTGTGCCGCCAATATTTGGAAATGGCGCTTAAATGGACGCAAACAACCAAAGAAAAACCTTACCAACAATTGATTCGACGGATGTTGGATCAGATCGTGTAATTTTGAATGCGCTTATCTGATTTTGACTATTCTTATCCTTCCGAACTGATTGCCAAGTACCCTCTTAAAGACCGTTCGGCCAGCCGGATGATGGTAATTAACCGCATGTCTCAAAAATGGAGCCACCGGATCTTCAAAGCAATCCCGGAATACTTCAAAAAGGGGGATGTTTTGGTCCTCAACAACTCCAAAGTTTTTCCCTGCCGGCTTTTTGCCAAAAAACCGACCGGGGGGAAGGTGGAAGTTTTTTTGATCCGTGCAGTGGAAGAGAAAGTATGGGACTGTTTGATTACTGATTCAAAAAGAATTATTGAGGGGACGGGGTTGGTATTTTCTGAAAATTTAAAAGGGACTGTGAGAGGGGCGGGGGGAGCGGAAACGAGGCGTATCCAGCTCGATTATACAGGATCACTCCATCACATCTTGGACACAATTGGTCATATTCCCCTGCCCCGTTACATCAAGAGAGCGGATGAAGTTAATGATCGCGAAAGGTATCAGACTGTTTTTGCCAATAAAACCGGCTCGGTCGCCGCGCCCACCGCCGGTTTCCATTTTACAGAAAAGATTTTGGCTGAACTCAAACAAAAAGGGGTAGAAATTGTTTTTGTGACCCTTCATGTGGGGGTGGGAACTTTCCTGCCGATTCGGGCCGAGAAAATTGAGAATCATACAATGAAAGGGGAGTATTTTGAAATTCCCCAGGAAACGGCACAAATCATCAATCAGGCCAAAGCTGAAAAACGGCGGGTGACAGTGGTGGGGACAACCGCTGTCCGGGCGTTGGAGAGTTGTTGGAGCGAGCGGTATACCGAAAAATTCATCTATCCCCCCTATTCATTCAAAATCGTTGACCGGCTTTTGACCAATTTTCATCAGCCTCAATCGACCCTGCTGCTTTTGGTCGCCGCATTTGCCGGACCTGAATTGATTTTGTCTGCCTATCAAGAGGCCATTCGGGAGAAATACCGGCTGTTCAGTTACGGGGATTGTATGTTGATTGAATAAAAAAATAGGGGCGCGGAGACCGCGCCCCTCCTCGTATAAACAATTTCAATTTACATCGTGCAGCTATCTAAACAGATTGAATCACATTTTTCTGCACTTTCTCCATGGCTTTCACAACTGGAGGAGCATTCATCAAAGCACTCTTCATTCAGTTCTCCGGAACCTTCTCCTTCTTCATCAAATTTACCACTGCAGACGTCGGTGCAACCGGCATCGCAATCCTTTGCCGGATGTCCTTCAGCCATGCAGAAGTCGACGCAATCGGTTTGACAATCTTCGGGATCGATGGAACAGAGCTCCGCCGCTTCCGCTTCGCAATCAGCCTCGGATCCGCCGGCGTCGACGCAGTCATTCATATGCCCCTCTTCGCAGGAAACGTCCGTGGAGCAATCGCTCTTGCAGGCCACGGCGCAGACATCGGCATCTTCCCCGCTATCGGTACAGCCGGTCGTACAGTTTTCAATGCATTCGTCAATGTGATGAGCCTCTTCCGCCGCGTCGCAGGAATGCTGGGAGTCAAACAGCTCCTCCAGCTCCTGCCAGCTTGCAAACGTGTTGACGGTACATTCAGTGGCTGTTTCTTCAGCCGCCCCGAAAGAACCGCTCACATCTTCTGTGAAATCTGCAAAATTGCCGCTCGCCGCATAGGTCATTTCAAAGACGACAGCAATGGCCGCTCCATCTGCCGGGCTAGCTGTCAGATCGCTTCCACAGATGTTGTCCCCTTCCCCGCTACTAAAGGTTCCCGAAAAATCCCATTCCCCGGTGCAGCCATTAAAACTGCCACTTCCCGAAAAGGAGTTGGTTCCACTGATCGTGATGGTTGTGCCGCACTCTTCCATCACGCAATCGTTGAATGTCATCGTACCGGTTGTCTCATAATCGGTCGCAAATCCGGTGGTTCCATCCCCCATGTCACACTCACTATCGGAAAAGTCGTCATTGAAGGTCTCGGTAACCGATCCCCCCCCCGGACAACCGAAGGTGCATTCAGAGAAATCGTCAGTGCAGGTCACTTCTCCTTTCCCTTCATCTGTTGACCCCCCTTTGATTAAAGCGCCCCCCCCTGAACCGCCAAAACTGCTGACCAGGGAACTGACGCTATCGGTAACGGCCGATACGGTACCCGTAGTAGCCACCACCGTGTCGCTCACTTCGGTCGCCCCATCATCCCCATCGTCATCACTGCTTGTACCGGAGGAACCCCCTCCGCATTGGGTCATGGCGCCCAAAGAGAACACAAGAACCAGGTTAAATAATATTTTTTTCATGGAATGCCCCCCTTTCAAAAGGTTTTAAGGTTTAAAAGTGATGCCCTATTTTACTAGGAAACGAATCGTCATTCTACAAAAAATATAAAAAATACCGTCAAAAATGTATCTTTTCATAATAATAAATCAGGTAAAATAATACCCACTGTAAGGTTATAATTATAAAAAGTGGTCTTATTTTGACTAATTGCGTCAGTATTATTCATTTGCTGACGATCAAAAAAATAAGGTATAATTTAATCAAAGACAGGGGTTTGAATGAAGAAAAAAATATCCTTCATTGTATTTCTTCTGATCAGTGCAGTGGCAGGAGGCTGTTCCTTATCCCAACAGGCGGTTCGTTCAAGTGACGAAATCAAAGCCATTGACGAAGAACCGATCATCCGGGTTTTAGTAGCCGGTCGGCGGCGTCATCATCATGTCCTTAAAGTTCCCATGGAAACTTATTTGGCTGGAGTGATCGGTAACGAAATGAGTCGGCGTTGGCCGGTAGAGGCGCTTAAAGCGCAGGCGGTGGCGGCTCGTTCGTATGCCTTGTATCGTATGAAAGAGGCCCGCAGGGAAGGGCGCAAGTTTGATCTGGTGGCCACCCAAGGGGATCAGGTTTTCAGGCAGAGAGATATCAAAAATAATTATCTTGCCTCGATTGTCGCCCAGACTCGTGGCGAAGTGTTGTGGGCCAATGGAGGGGTCGTGCAGGCTTTTTACAGTTCCACCTGTGGGGGCCTGAGCCGATCGGCCGAAGCGGCAGGGCTTTCTGAAAATTCCCCGATTGCCGGTTTTCGCAAGGATTCCTATTGCAAACGCTCCCCCTTTAGAAGCTGGGTTGTTTCTACAACGCTGGATGACTTGACCAACCTCTTTCGTAAAAAAGGATATAACGTTGAAGATCTGAAAGATATTCGGATCAAATCGAAAGATAAAGGGGGCTATGTCAAAGCGGTTGAAATAGCGGATGCCCGTGGAGAAAGATCGTTGAGCGGCGATCAATTCCGGTCGCTGATGGGTTCCATGCGACTCAAAAGTCTTTTGTTTGATTTGAGGAGTGAAGAGGATGAAATCCATTTTGTCGGCCATGGATTTGGCCATGGAGTCGGCATGTGTCAGTACGGCGCCGAGCGGATGGCCACGCAGGGAAAAAAATATCGAACGATTCTTTCGAAATATTATCCCGGAATTATGGTCACTCAAATCTATTAAAGGCCCGTCGTTAATAAAGCCCTCGCTGTCCTCAAGACAGCGAGGGCTTTATTGAATGAGCCCCCTCAAAAAAGTCAATCACGGACAAACGGTTGAAGAAAATCCGCAAGCCGTTGCATACTCTTGACAACCGGCTGTTGCGGTGTTCAAACCAGAATCGGCTGTGGATGTATCGGGATCGGTAGACATCGACAAAGAGATATACTCCAGATCAGGGGAATTCAATTCGTTATTGACATATCATAATATTTATGTATCATATCATACATATGCACCGCACCACCATTCTTTTAGATGATGGCCTTATCAAAGGCCTTAAGCGAAAAGCGGCTCAAGAGGGAAAAAATGTGACTGATTTGGTGAAGATATATGTTCGTAGGGGTCTGCAAGAAGATAGGCCTTCCCGCAGCCCGGATGTCGTCAAGCTTCCTTCTTTTTCTATGGGGATTCCAACTATTGATCCCGCCGACCGGTCACTTCTTTGGGATTTAATGGATCAGGATGAACGGTCTTGTTGATACGAATATTCTTGTTTATGCTGCAAACTGTGACGACCCTCGGTCGTCCATGGCGCGTTCCTTCCTTGAATCTCGATTCACAGGAAACGACAATACTTATTTGTGTTGGCCAGTCATTTATGAGTTTCTGAGAGTCACAACCCATTCTCGCTTTTCGTCGAAACCACTCAAATGGGACGAATCGTGGAGATTTATTGATGCCCTGTTACATGTCAGGAGTGTGGAAGTGATCAGAGAAGGCCCCGATCACGCGATTTATGTTAAAGAGACCCTGAAGGATATCCAAAAAGCCCAAGGGAATTTAATCCATGATTGTCATATTGCAGGTATCATGAAGGAAAACGGAATAGTTACCATTTTTACTCATGATACGGATTTCAGGCGATTCGGATTCTTAAAAGTATTTGATCCTATCAATGATGAAGTCAAAACCCCAGCACATATTTAGGACAACTTGCATCAGTCAAAACGCCGTTCCGAACTGGAAATAGGCGGTGCCGTTTTGAAGATCCATGCCGGTCAGGGAATCCTCAAGGCCGGCGATCTGGTCGCGGTTCAAGACAATAATGGCGTAGCCCAGCCGGGCGGTGACCGGAAGTCCATAGCCGATCACCATGTCCGATTTGAGCTCGACACCCACTCCCAAAAAGAAATCCTCAAAAAATCCCCGTCCCACCTTGCCGTCGTTAAACCAGCTATCTCCATAATCTCCAAAAAAAGACATGTGAACCTTGTTGAAAAAAACAGGCCAGGTGCCCAAACCCCGTTCGATCTTGGCGATGGGGAGACGATACTCGGCCGAAAAAAGCATCACCCGGTCGCCGGAAAAAGTAATTCCGGGAAGACCACGCAAGGGAAAGAGACGATCGCTGTAACCGGCCAGGTTTCCTTCTCCAAAAGGACCGCCAAACCGGAAAGTACCGGCAAACTGGGCATCCCCCCAGGCAAAGCCCCCCGCGGCGCGTAGTCCAAACACATGGTGATCCGACCAGGGCATTTCAAAATAATAGCGAAAGTCACCGGTAAAAATCTGCTGTTCATTCACATCAGCCGCTCCGAAAATTTCATCGGTGATGTCAAAACCCAATTTAAGATAAGGGCCATTTTCCTGGCTGATCGAATGGGGATAAGCCTTGGTGCGGGAATAGAGGTACTGTGTCCTGAAACCGGCGTAACGATCCAGATTGGCCAGCGCAAATCCAGCCGGAATGTCGGAGAGGTTGTCGCGGTCTTCATAAAAATAGGTCAGCGAAAAAGCATGATGCGGAATTCCAAGACTGGCCCCCGCATACCCCTGCATTCTCTGCTCAAAAAAATCTTCGCCAATCGCAAAAATGTCTCCCCAATTTAAAGCATAGCGAATTCCTCCAATGTAGAATGTTGGTTGATAACGGGTGTAAGCATACGAAGCCCCTCCACCTGTAAACGCCGCGTCGGTTCGGTAATTGGCATACGCGTTCCAGTTGTGCCGATAGAGGGGATCAAAACGTCCGGTGGCAAAACCAAACAGGAAACCTTCGTCCAGTGTGGAAAAGGTGGGAACTAGATAACGGGGGACAAGGACCTGCGGAAAGGCATGGTATTTTTTGGCACCTGGGAGAGAGACCTCTTCACGAACCGGAGGGAGTTTGTCTTCTACAAAAGGGGCATACTCGCTGGGGGGAACCTCTTTTGTTTCTGTTTCTTCCACTTTTTTGGATTTGGGATAAACAAGTTCCGGTTCTTCGGATTTGCTGAGATGATGGGCGTAAGAACTTGGGAGTTTGGAAGCGTTGGAGCTTGAGAGTTTAGGAGCTTCAAAGTTTGAGAAGTTGGGAACGTTAGCAAAGGATGATCCATTCAGATTCGTGACTGCCAAATGAGTCCCTTGGCTGGTATAATAAGAAACGTAAAGAGTCTTTCCATCTTTCGATAATTGCGGATGAAAAACGCCGGTTAGAACGTTCGTGACTTGATTTTTGGTCCCACTGGCCAGATCGAGCTGGTAGATATTCGAGATTCCACTGGAATCGGAAGCAAAATAAATGGAACCCCCACCGGGGGACCAGACCGGATAATTGTCGTTGGCTTCATCGTTGGTGATTTTTTTGATTTCATTTCCTCTTTTATCGTAGAGAACAATATCCCGATTCCCTTCGTGGTCTTTCCGCGAAACAACAATTTTTTCTCCGTCAGGCGAAAAACGGGGATTGGAAAACTGGGTATATTCGGAAGAATTGGTCAAATAATATCCCTTTTTTGCCTCCAGATCATAAACGTACAGATTGTCTGTTCCCAGCTCAGTTCTCACCATGACCAGCCAGCGGTTTCCACCGTCGAAAGGGGCAAAGTCGGGATCCGAAGCTCTCATCGATTTTTTGGTCTTCCCTTTTTCATGAACCCGGTTTGTTTTTTTGGTCTCCAGATCATAGACAAAAACTTCGGAGTAGGCGTTGAACGATTCAACTCCGGAAAGGCTCGCATAAGCCAGTTTCTTGCCATCTGAGCTAAAACTCATCTGGCCGAAGAGTGCTCTTTTGATGAAGGTTGGCTCTTTTCCTTCCCCCGTTTGAATGACAATGCGGGAAGATTCATCCAGACTTTCTTCCATGTAGGCGTATCCGGTTCCCGAGGGATGAAGGATTGGGTAGGAGAGCTGATTTTTGTTTTTGACCAGATCCTGAAAAGGGGTGAGCCCCTTGTCAGTCAGGTCCAATTTGGTTTGAGCGTACTCGATTTGGAGCTCTTCCTTCCATTCCTTCCATAATTGATAAAAACTTTTGTTGAAAACCCGACGCGCCTTGTTGTTCAGGGAGAAAAGCCACAAACCGGAGGCATATTCCTCCATGTAACGTGTGATCGATTCTTCGCCATATTTTTCAGCCAGCCACTGCCAGAACCTGACTCCATAGATATATTGGTAGTTGTTGCCGGGCCAGCTGATGCCATTGCCGGAGGCCTGATCAATTCCTGGAAATGTATCATCATATATAGACGCGCGGAGCATCATATCGCTGTAAGACGAGTTGCCCCGCCCCCGTCCCGTTTCCACCGTTTCTTTCCAGGCGGCGATCCCTTCGCGCATCCACCCGGGGGTCAATCCATTGGGGGCAATGATTTTGCCCAAAACCCAATGGGGGGGATCGCTCCATCGGTTGTGTTGATCGATATGAAGAATGTGGGTATATTCATGCGTGATCAGAAGTTCCAGATAGTTTTTATAATTGTCCAACGACGAATCGGCGGTTGGCGGCGTGATGTAGAGCACCATATAATTGGCCGGCAGAACGGTGGCCAGCCCGTTGGCCTGATCGGTCCGGTCGACTAAAACCATGTGAGTCCGCCCCCACGGCTTCCATTTCAATTTCTCGCTCAAATTGGCATGAACTCTTTCGGCAATTTCAGCCGCATCTTCGGCAACTGACGCCGCTTCTTTCGGGTAATGAATATAAAAATGGTCAGTTTTTACCGTGTAGATATCAAGTGTGGGTTTAAAGTAGGCCGCATGAACGACTGATGAGAAAAAAAAACAAAAACAAAAAACAATCAAACAGGAGTATCTCATTTGGAATAATAAAAAATACCGGATCTTGAAGTTTTAGGCAAACGAAATAGTGGTGGAAAATTTTTGGTGATTTGGTAGACAAGCTTTTTCCATGACTATTTACAATGTAATCATCATCGGTTCTGGTCCGGCTGGACTGACGGCGGCGATTTATTCAGCTCGGGCCAATTTAAAGCCTCTCTTGTTTGAAGGCTATCAGGCGGGAGGCCAACTGATGATTACCACGGATGTGGAAAATTATCCCGGCTTTCCGGATGGCATCATGGGACCGGAGCTGATGGAGTTGTGGCGCAAACAGGCGGAGCGTTTTGGGACGGAATTGGTCACCAAAGATGTGACGCGTGTTGATTTAAAAGCCAATCCCAAAAAAATCTGGGTGGGGGAAGAGTTGTTTGAGGCCAAGACGGTAATCATCTCAACAGGAGCGACAGCCAAACTTTTAGGTCTTGAAAATGAAAAAAGATTGATGGGAAAAGGGGTATCGGCTTGTGCCACCTGTGACGGTGCTTTTTTCAAGAATGAAAAACTGGTTTTGGTAGGGGGAGGGGACACTGCCATGGAGGAAGCCATTTTCCTCACCCGTTTTGCCAGTGAAGTGACGGTGGTTCATCGACGCGCGGAATTGAGAGCCTCTAAAATCATGCAGGAGAGGGCTTTTAAAAATCCCAAAATAAAATTTGTCTGGAATTCAGCAATCATTGATGTGTTGGGAGAGAATTCCGTGACGGGGGTCAGAATTAAAAATGTCCGGAATGGAGAGGAAAAAGATTTTCCCTGCGGCGGTTTTTTTGTGGCGATTGGCCATGAACCGAACACGAAACTGTTTTACGGACAGCTAGAGATGAAAAATGGTTATATTTTGACCGACGGCAAAACAACGAAAACAAACATTACCGGCGTTTTTGCCGCCGGCGATGTTCAGGATCATTATTACAGGCAGGCGGTGACAGCCGCCGGCACCGGTTGCATGGCGGCGATCGATGCAGAGCGGTATCTGGAAGAGTAGGGGCGATCCTTGTGATCGCCCTTAAATCTAATTTTTTATTTCAGGGCGAATACAAGATTCGCCCCTGCCGATTTGTTGAGAAAATATTTATTTTTTTCCGTTGCTGTTTTATTTCTTTTTTCAAAATCTGTCTTTGCCGGTATCTTTGATGTTTCTTCCTATGACCCTTACGGCCCCCTGCCGGTTCGGACGCAAAATCCGCTCCATCTTCTTTTTATATCCCAACCGCTCGAACGGACCGAAACTCTTCCGCAAGGCAAGTCTTCTTCTTCCATCGATTTTTCTTTCTCCAATCTTTTTGAACGGCACATTCAAGCTGTCGGGGTTGGATTGGATCTGGATATGGAATTGGCAAGAACGGCCCTCCGTACCCATTATGGTTTGACTGATCGAATTGAAATAGGAGTTGAACTCCCTTTTCTTTCTTTTTCCGCCGGATTTCTTGATTCGTTTATCCAGGGTTATCACAACGCTTTTGGTTTTCCAAACGCCGGGCGGCAAAAAGTTGACCAGGGGCGTTTTTCTTATCGGGCAACAAACAATGGAGCGGTTCTTTATCGGGTGGATCAATCCAGTTTTGGTTTGAGTGATCTTGTACTGCATCAGAAATTCAAATTGTTTGACGAAACCAAAACAATTCCCGCGTTCGCTATCCGAACTTCACTTAAACTCCCAACGGGGAGTCGTTCGGAGGGGACCGGTAGCGGTGAGGTTGATATGGGGTTCACCCTTTTGGCGGAAAAGTCGTATAAACGTCTTCACAGTTATTCGCAAATCGGCTTTTTGGCTCTGGGAGTTCATGACGACTTAAGTCTCATCCAAAAAAAAGGGGGATTTGTTTTCGGTGAGAGCGTTGAGTTCAATCTTTTTGAGCATCTCTCGATGTTGGTTCAAATCGATCTGATCTCTCCTCTTTTCCAGAATGTACAAATTTCGGAACTCTCCGATCCGGCGGTTGATTTGACGATCTGTTTTACCGGTGAACGATTTGTGAGACGGGGTTTAAACAAAGTTTTCTATCGGGCCGCTTTGATGGAAGATGTCACCTCCACCGGTCCTTCAGTCGATTTTACCCTCTTTTTTAATTTAGGGATGGTTTATTAAGCCTCTTTTTTCATCATTGCCTTTTTAATAAGCGATTTGATGAGAAGGTTGTTTTACTGAATCACATGTAAATCAGACAGTTAATTATTTTACAATTTTGGCACGAGTTTTGCATGACGCGGGGCAGGGGAGGTAAAAAAGGGGTGTGTGTATCATATAAACTTCATTAACAGACATAAGGAGAGGAACATGCGTCGGAAACTTTTTTGCTTGTTGACTTTTTTTATCCTGGTTCTTCCCCGCCTGGGGTGGTCTCAGGAGGTGGGGGATTTGAAAATCGCGCTGGATACAGTCTGGACTCTTGTCACTGCATTTCTGGTGTTCTGGATGAACGCCGGTTTTGCCATGGTGGAAGCAGGACTCTGCCGGAGCAAGAACGCGGTTAACATCCTGGCCAAAAATTTCATTGTTTTTGCCATTTCATCGCTTGCCTATTATGTCATCGGGTGGGGGTTGATGTTTGGAGATGGCAACAGTTTTGTCGGAACCAACGGAATCTGGTCCCTGTTGGGGGCAGACAATTCTCCTGCCACAGGGGAGGCCTATCAGGGGGTTTATTCTTCGATCAACTGGACCGGTATTCCGTTGTATGCCAAATTCTTCTTCCAGCTTGTTTTTGCTGGAACAGCGGCCACGATTGTTTCGGGATGCGTGGCGGAACGGATCAAATTCCTCTCCTTCATTGTTTTTTCCTTTATTCTTGTGGCTTTGATGTATCCCGTCACCGGCCATTGGATCTGGGGAGGGGGATGGCTGGCCAAAGCGGGGATGTGGGATTTTGCCGGATCTACCGTGGTTCACTCGGTTGGGGGATGGGCGGGGCTCGCTGGAATTTTAATGCTGGGATCTCGCATCGGCAAATTCAAGGATGGCAAGGTCCATCCCATTCCGGGGCATAACATGGGAATGGCCACGCTGGGAGCTCTGATTTTGTGGCTCGGCTGGTTTGGATTTAATCCGGGGAGCACCATGGGGGCGGCGGCCAAGGATATTGCCCACATTGCGCTTACCACCAACATGGCTTGTGCCATGGCGATCTTGACGGCTACGTTCACGTCGTGGGTGATGTTGGGAAAACCCGATTTGTCGATGATTTTAAATGGCTCACTGGCTGGACTGGTGGCGATTACCGCTCCCTGCGCTTTTGTCAGTGTTTTCAGTGCATTGATTATCGGAGCGGTTGCCGGAGTTTTGGTTGTGTTGGCAGTTCTTT
This sequence comes from Nitrospira sp., assembly GCA_005240075.1. Taxonomy (GTDB): domain Bacteria; phylum UBA10199; class UBA10199; order UBA10199; family SBBF01; genus SBBF01. The sequence goes on along the minus strand of SBBF01000075.1, from coordinate 25,156 downwards.
TCTTTGACAAAATGAGGATCGATGATCCGGTGGGCGCTCTTTCAGTTCATTTGGTCAATGGAATTTGGGGGACTCTCTCCGTGGGGCTTTTTGCGCAAAACAGTCTGGTGGCAACAGCCACAGGAGATGGTCTCTTTTTTGGCGGCGGTTGGACCCTCTTTATGGCCCAGTTAAAGGGGGTTTTGGCGGTGGCCGTTTATACCTTTGTTGGTTCGTTGGTCGCTTGGGGGCTGATCAAGATCGTTCTGGGGTTGCGTGTTTCCAAGGAAGAAGAACAGGAAGGACTGGATGTGGGCGAGCATGGCAACCAGGCTTATCCTGATTTTCAACCGGCTACGGCAGGTCATATGTAGAGGGATCATGGGGATTTTCTCTCTCTTCTTAAAAATGGGAGAGGGAGAGAATCTCTGAGAGGATAATTCTATGAAAAAAATTGAAGCAATCGTCAAACCGTTCAAGTTGGATGAGGTCAAAGAGGCCTTGACCGGCATGGGTATCAAGGGGATGACCGTTACCGAAGTCAAAGGCTTTGGTCGTCAAAAAGGACATACGGAACTCTACCGGGGAGCGGAGTACATTGTCGATTTTCTCCCCAAAATCAAGGTGGAGGTGATTGTGGCGGACAAGGATGTCTCCGCTGTCCTGGACACGATCAAAAAAGCGGCCAATACCGGGACTATCGGTGACGGGAAAATATTTGTTTATCCCGTGGAAGCGGTGCTTCGCATTCGCACGGGAGAAACGGGAGAAGCGGCGCTGTAGTTTTTTGTTTTTTAGCGTTGATTATTTTTTGCAGGTAGTATTAAAGGTTGGTCATTGGGGTGTCATGTGGGAGAGTGTAGGTCCGCGGAGTTGTCGAGTTCCTTACCTCAATTACAAACACACCAAAAATTGTTTGTTGTTTAAACTTAAAGCCTTTTAAAGGAGGGGTTATGCGTTATTTGTCTGGACTGCTGTTGGCGGTTTTGTTTTTTTCTTTTGCCGGACTCACCTTGGCACAGGACAAGGCAGAGCCATCACTTGATCAAAGGGTGGCCGATCTGGAGGCCTATATCAATAACACGGCTCGTGGATCGGACTCGGCCGATGCAGAAGTCAGTTCCAAGGTTGGTGTCCCTGGTCCGGGACACAATGCCTGGATGATGGCCTCATCCGCTCTGGTTCTTTTTATGACCCTGCCGGGGCTGGCTCTTTTTTACGGCGGTCTGGTCAGGAGTAAAAACGTCCTGTCAGTTCTGGCCCAATGTTTGGGGATTGCGGGGCTGGTCAGCATTCTCTGGTATGTGGCCGGCTACAGCATTGTTTTTGCCGATGGAGACGATATTATTAAGGGAGTTTTTGGAAATCTGAAATTTGCCTTCCTGAGAGGAGTCGATTCCAATCCGAATACCAATTATGCCTATTGGGTGTCTCACAACGTTTTTTCGATGTATCAGTTGATGTTTGCCATTATTACCCCTGCTTTGATTATCGGGGCGATTGCGGAGAGAATGAAATATTCAGCCATCCTCCTTTTTGTGGGACTCTGGATGTTTGTCGTTTATTTTCCGCTGGCCCACATGGTTTGGGGGATCAACGGGATGATGAACGGCGTCTGGAATGCTGGCGCGGCGATCAAGGCGATCGACTTTGCCGGAGGAACCGTGGTGCACATGTCGTCCGGCTGGTCGGCGTTGATTTTGTGTCTTCTGTTGGGCAAGCGCCTCGGGTTCGGCAAAGAACCGATGCCGCCGCACAGCATGGTGATGTGCATGATCGGCACCGGAATGCTCTGGGTCGGTTGGTATGGGTTTAACGCCGGAAGCGCCGTGGCGGCTGATGGGATTGCGGCCAATGCTTTTATGACTACCACTTTGGCGACAGCCATTGCTTCTTTTACCTGGGCCATGCTGGAATATATCTTTAAGGGCAAACCTTCCATTCTCGGTTTTTGTTCGGGAGCGGTGGCGGGACTGGTTGTCATCACGCCGGCTTGCGGTTTTGTAAACAGCTGTGGTGCGGTGACCATTGGGCTTTTAGCCGGCCTCATTCCGTTTCTGGCCTGCACCAAACTGAAACATTGGTTTGGATATGATGACGCTCTGGATACCTTTGGAGTCCATGCCGTTGGGGGAACGCTGGGAGCTTTATTGACCGGCTTTTTGGCAACGGCTGACGTCAATGCCAATCTCCTGATGAATCTCAAGGATATTGTGGGAAATACCCTCTGGATTGAACAGCTCAAGGCGATGGGGATTACGATTGTCTTGGCTGTCGTGGGGACCACGGTGATTGCCTTTATCGTCAGAGCGTTGGTCGGCTTGCGTCCCACGGTTGAGGTGGAACAGCAGGGATTGGATCTGACGGAACATGGCGAGGCGGGATATTCTTATTAAAATTGTCGCTAGTGAGGGAAGAATTAGGCTTTGCCTGTTCTGACCACGGTAGCTCCCTTCATGGGCCGCCGAAGGCGGACCGGAAGGTATATAATAAAAGGAGAAAAATTATGAAAAAAATCGAGTCAATTATCAAACCGTTCAAGTTGGATGAGGTCAAGGAAGCCCTCACCTCAAGCGGCATCAAGGGGATGACCGTCACGGAGGTCAAGGGATTTGGCCGGCAAAAAGGGCACACCGAGCTTTACCGGGGGGCCGAATACATTGTTGATTTCTTGCCCAAAATTAAAATTGAAGTCATTGTCAAAGATGACGATGTCTCCAAGGTGATTGATACCGTCCAGAAAGCGGCCAAGACCGGCACCATTGGCGATGGCAAAATTTTTGTCACCCCCGTGGAAGCGGTGGTCCGTATCCGCACCGGCGAGACAGGCGATAGCGCCCTCTAAGGCAGATTTTGCTTGCTCTCCAGAGCGAAGTTTGATTTGAGTAACACACCCTTCATGGGCTCTCTGCCTTGGGCGGAGAGACCGGAAGGTATATAAAAGGAGCCAATTCAATGAATACACCAAAAGAAGTAATTGCGTGGGCCAAGGATCTCAAATGCAAGATCGTTGACCTCAAGTTTTGTGATTTGCTGGGAACGTGGCAACATTATTCGTTGCCGCTATCCGAACTGACCGAAGCCCTTTTTGAGGAGGGGAACGGTTTTGACGGTTCTTCCATCCGGGGATGGAAAGCCATCAACGAATCGGACATGTTGCTCATGCCCGATCCGTCCACTGCCAAGATTGATCCTTTTTGCGCGGAAACCACCGTATCGATCATCGGAAATATTGCTGATCCGGTGACTCACGAAGCCTATAGCCGCGATCCCCGAGGCATTGCCAAAAAGGCGGAAGATTACCTCAAATCGACCGGTTTGGGGGATGTGGCCTACTTTGGACCGGAGGCGGAGTTTTTTATTTTTGACAATGTCTCTTTTGACCAAAAAGCCCACGAAGGGTACTACCACATCGATTCGGAAGAAGGGGTTTGGAACACCGGAAAAAATGGGGACCAGAAAAATCTGGGCTACAAGCCGCGTCATAAAGAAGGATATTTTCCGGTTTCTCCGACCGATAGTCTCCAGGACATCCGTTCGGAAATGATTCTTGAAATGGAAAAGGCGGGAATCGTTGTCGAAAAACACCACCATGAAGTGGCCACAGCGGGGCAGGCGGAGATTGATCTCCGTTTTGATTCGCTGGTCAACATGGCGGACAAGATGCTTTGGTACAAGTACATTGTGAAGAATGTCGCGAAGCGGCATAACAAAACGGTCACTTTTATGCCAAAACCGTTATTTGGCGATAATGGTTCGGGGATGCACACTCACCAATCGATCTGGAAAGCGGGCAAGCCGCTTTTTGCGGGGGACAAGTATGCCGGATTCTCCCAGATGGGGCTTCATTACATTGGCGGCATTCTGAAACATGCGCCGGCGATTTGCGCTTTTTCGAATCCGACTACCAATTCGTACCGTCGGTTGGTTCCCGGTTTTGAGGCGCCGATCAACCTGGCCTATTCATCCCGCAATCGTTCGGCATCGGTCCGAATCCCGATGTATTCGCCGTCGCCAAAAGCCAAGAGATTGGAATTCCGGACGCCAGATCCTTCCTGCAATCCGTATATTGCCTTTGCGGCGATGTTAATGGCCGGACTGGATGGAATTGAAAACAAGATCGATCCGGGTCAACCGCTGGATAAGAACATCTACGGTTTGTCGGCGGAGGAATTGAAGAAAGTCCCCTCGGCGCCGGGAAGCCTGGAAGAGGCTCTCTGCGCATTAGAACGGGATCATGAATTCCTGCTTAAAGGAGGAGTTTTCACCCAGGATTTAATCCAAACCTGGATTGACTACAAGAAGGAGAACGAAATCAACCCCGTTCGCCTTCGCCCAGTGCCGCAGGAGTTCTTCATGTATTACGATGTTTGATGGGTGAAAAAAATCAGTATCTCGATAAAAAGGCGTGGTCAAAAACCACGCCTTTTTTTGTCCCTGTATTTTTCATTGACTATCCTTACCCCGTAAGCATAAAATATTCTCATGAACAGGTTATCCTTAAAAACCAGGCGTCTCTTTGAGAATTATGGTCGCCAGGGGGGAGTCATGCGTAAACGGTCTCTTTCTGGTCTTGAACGAACCCTCATTGCCAAAAAAGCGGCCCAGGCGCGCTGGGGGAAAGGTTTTGACTCTCAAGAAGGGTCTTGGTCGAGTGTCCGAGTCAATCAATCCAACCTGTCCCATCCTGTTTTTTTGGAGGAGTTGCTGATGGAGGGATCTCTCGATGATTGGAGAGTTCTTTATCTTGAGGTGATCAACCGTCCTTTTGGTGCAACAACTCTGGCTCTTGAAAGAGTATTGTCGTCCACAAAAATATATGGGGTGACTCCCCTCTGGACAGGGATTCTCAAAACGGCTCAAGGGGGCTCATCATTGTGAAGAAAAAAAAGCCATTACAGGAATTGCCAGAATGGGAAAGGCTCCTTTCAGCCCAGGTTTTGTTTCAGTCTCATTTTCCCCAATCAGTTCTCGTGGGAGGGACTGCCGCCGCGCTTCATGCGGGCCACCGTGTTTCCATGGATGCCGATTATGTTGTTGCCGATCTCAAAAAACGTTTTGAAGCAATTTTAAGGCAAGTGGAACAGGAGGTGGGATGGATTACCAAAAGATTGGAACCTCCTGTCCTTATTTTGGGTCATTTTAAAGGAGTCCGGACCGGAATCCGGCAACTCATTCGCAAAGCCCCTTTGGAAACCACGGTCATTAAAGGTCTTCGCGTTCCAACTACCGAGGAGATATTTCGGATTAAAGCCTATCTCATTGTTCGAAGGAACACGACCCGCGATTTTATCGACTTTGCCGCTCTCTTTGATACTCTGGGAGTTGAAAAATCTCTTTCTGCTCTTGAACCTATGGATCGCCTTTATCCCCAGGATAATGGGGAATCGATTGCCCGGCAATTAGCCCTGCAACTGGCGGATCCCAAGCCATGGGATTTGTCGGAGACCGATCTCAGCCATTATAAAGCTCTTCAAAAACCCTATACTGACTGGAAGGAAATCAAAAAAAGAACCTCTTTGGCCAGCCAAAAAATAATTTCAAAAAAATTTATGGAGAAGTAGTCCAACAAATCCGACCGCCTTTTTTGTCCATTGACATATAAACATTTTTATGTTTCTATGATTTTATGGATACCCGATTGACCATTGATCTTAAAAATCCCCAGCTTTTTAAACTGCTTCGTCTGGAATCGGCGCAGGAAGGAAGAACAGTGAGGGAGATTGTCGTTCAGGCTTTGGAGCATTATCTCACTCACCGTCGTGAAAACCAGGCGGCCTTGGCTTTGGCTGAAAAGGCCTTTGCGGAATGGGACAACCCGCGCGATTCTGTTTATGACAACTTATAAACCGGCAGATGTTGTCCTGGTTCCCTTTCCTTTTACCGATTTATCAACCCACAAAAAAAGACCGGCCTTGGTGATGGCCTCTATTCCGATAAAAACTTTTCCTGACTTGGTGATTATTGCTATGGTGACAAGCCAAATAGAAGGGCCAAAAATCAAAGGAGACCTTTTGATTGACGATTGGAAGGAGGCTGGTTTAGTGAGTCCTTCGAAAGTGAGGCTTGCCAAAATGGTGACTGTGGAGGAAAATCTCGTTCACCAAAAACTGGGGGCTCTCTCTTTAAGAGACTGGAAGACGATCCACCGCGCGTTTCTCAGAATTTTTTAGAAAAATTTTGGGGGTTATATGCATTCTTTAATTTTTTTGGTCTTATTTTTTTTATCTATTCCCAACACCCAAGGAGAAACTTTCATGACAATCGAACCAACTAAGCCAATGAATTTTGAATCAGGAAAAAAATATGAAGCGGTCATTCATGCCTCCAAAGGGGATATTGTTTGCGAACTCTATCCGGACAAGGCTCCCTTGTCGGTGACCAACTTTGTTCAGTTGGCAAATCAAGGTTTTTACAAGGGGCTGACTTTTCATCGCGTTGTGCCGGGATTTGTAGTTCAGGGGGGAGATCCAAAAGGTGATGGGACCGGCGGTCCTGGGTATACGGTCAAGGCTGAAATTGGTTTGCCTCACGCGAAAGGGGCGCTAGCTTGGGCCAGGCAAGGAGATCAGGTCAACCCCGAACGGCGCTCCAGCGGGTCTCAATTTTATATTACTCTCGAAGCGACTCCTCATTTAGACGGGCAATACACCGTGTTTGGACAGACGGTTTCAGGAATGGACGTGGTTCAACAAATCCGGCCGGGGGATAAAATCAACGATATTGAAATCAGAGTTGTTGAATAAATATTCGTTTTCAGCTTAAATACTTGAAAGTTAATAATGACAAAGATTGATAATCTTTGTTATTATATAAGAGTTGACGAACAGGAGGAGGAAAAACCATGAATATTTCACTGACACCGGCTCTTGAAAAGCTTGTCCAGCGGAAGGTGGCTAGTGGGCTATACACCTCTGCCAGTGAGGTAATCCGAGAAGCCCTGCGCCTGTTCGAAGATGAAAAACGTTTATACCAGGCAAAACTCGAGAATCTTCGCAAGGATATCGCCATCGGAATCAAACAAGCCGACCGGGGGGAGCTTATCAGCGGCAAAGAAGCCTTTAACAAGGTCTGTAGCCGAAACAGAAACCGTTAAAGGAGAGGAATGGCTGCCTATTTTCTTACCCCTCAAGCACTGCAGGACCTTGAAGAAATCCATGATTTTATTGCTGACGATAATTCCAGAGCGGCGCTTCGATTAATCAATTTTATTGAAAAGAAATGTGAATCCATCGCCAAAATGCCTGCCATAGGAAGGTCCCGTGCAGAACTTGCATTCGGGCTTCGTAGCTTGCCGGTTAGAAAGTATGTCATTTTCTATCGGCAGAACAAGGGGTGTGTTGAAATCATCCGCATTCTTCACAGCGCACGCGATATCATCGCCCTTTTCGAAAGAGATTTGTGAAGTAATCAGTAAATCCGGTTTCACCAAATCCACTTGCCAGCCGCCCGGAATTTTAATAAGCCTCCCTTTCGTTTCACCATCATTATATGTCTTTATCTATCGATTCAACGCTTCTTCTTTTTCTCCAACGTGAGCATGGACTCTTGCAAGGATCCGAGCCGGTTCCGGCAGCTGCTCTAGAAGATAAACTACGCCAAGGGAAATTTTCTGAAGATCAGATCATGCGTTTTATGCGGGATCTTCGGCAAACTCCATCCGGCCAAATGGTCACAGGAGTTTCCCGTTATTGGGGAAGTCGTCCTTCAACCCGTTTGAGCCCGGGGGATAGTCCATTTGAGCAACTGGTAGGGCGTCTCTGGGAGCGAATGGGGGATCAGCCAAACTTTCGTGCCTTGACTGATAGCGCGGGGGCCTACAATGCAGGCTTTTTGGGCCAGCAGTTGCTGGAAGAGGTGGCGCTGGTGGCGATGGAAGTGGAAGTTCTGCAGGTTTCTACCGGTCAAACTGTTCTGGCTCCTGTTTCTCCCTCCGCGTCGATCAACACCCCCTACGTCAATACAATCTCAGCCGATGAAGAGCCGGAGTATCCTGGAAATTTGGAACTGGAGCGGAGGATTGAAGATATGATTCGCTGGAACGCGCTCATCATGGCGCATGCCGCCAACAACAAATTTCCGGGGTTGGGAGGGCACATTGCTACGTATGCCTCGGAGGCGACCCTCGTTGAAGTGGGGTTGAATCATTTTTTTAAGGTGGATGACCTATTATACCCTCACGGACATGCCTCTCCCGGTTTTTATGCACGGGCTTATCTGGAAGGACGCCTGACAAGAGAACAACTGGAACATTTTCGCAGAGAAGCGGATGGTCTGGGGCTCCCCTCCTACCCCCATCCCTGGCACTTGCGCGATTTTTGGCAGTTTCCCACTGTTTCCATGGGACTGGGGCCGATTTCTGCTATCTATCAGGCTCGGTTCAATCGGTATCTGGAAAATCGGGGAATCGTTGCCGAAGGATCTACAGGACGGGTTTGGGCCTTTTTGGGAGATGGGGAAATGGATGAGGTAGAAGCGCGCGGGGCGGCTCATATCGCCTCACGAGATGACTTGGACAATTTGATCTTTGTTGTGAATTGCAATTTGCAGCGTCTGGACGGAACGGTTCGTCCCAATGGCCATATCGTTCAGGAGCTGGAGGCGAGTTTCAGAGGAGCAGGATGGAATGTGATCAAACTGTTGTGGGGTTCCCGGTGGAATCCTCTTTTTGCCATGGATTCTCAGGGAATTCTAGCCCGACGTCTGGAAGAAGTGCCCGATGGGGATTGGCAAACCTATGTGGTTCGAGACGGAAAATACATTCGGGATCATCTTTTCAACACGCCGGAACTCCAATCATTTGTTGAAGGGATGATTGATGAGGAAGTGAGAGAGTTGGTGATGGATCGCGGGGGGCATGATCCTGTTAAAGTGTATGCCGCTTACGAACAGGCTTATCGAACAACGGGTCAGCCGACAATTATTCTGGCCCAGACCATCAAGGGATATAAAACACCGATGGCCGGGATTATGAAGGCCCATCAGGAAAAAAAGGTGAAAGATGAAGATCTGCCAGCTCTTCGCGATCTGTATGGAATTCCTCTTTCAGATGACGAGTTAAAAACTGATTTTCCATTCTACAAACCGGAAGAAAGTTCACCTGAAATGATTTATCTTCGGGAACGTCGCGAGAATCTTGGCGGTTTCATGCCGGCGCGTTCTGATGAGGCTACTCATCCCCTGGAAATGATCCCAAAAGATTTTCTTGTTGAACCGGCCGCCAAAGGATCGGGAACCCGTTCCATTTCAACAACCATGGCTCTGGTCGATTTGATGAAGAGACTCATGAAAAGTGAACAAATGGGTTCTCGCCTGGTTCCCATCATTCCCGATGAAGGGAGGACCTTTGGAATGGAGGAACTTTTTAGTCGGGGAGTTTATGATCCGCAGGGGATGAATTTTACAGCGGCCGACGGAGGAACTCTACTGACCTACAAAACTTCAAGAACAGGACAGCTCTTGCAGGAGGGGATCAGCGAAGCAGGGGCGATGGCTTCTTTTATTGCCGCGGCCACTTCCTACTCGACGCATGGCGTTCCGATGGTGCCGATCTATATTTTTTATTCGATGTTTGGGATTCAACGAACCGGGGATCAATGGTGGCAGAACGCCGATGCCCGCGGGCGTGGTTTTTTGATTGGAGCCACAGCAGGACGAACCACTCTTAATGGTGAAGGACTTCAGCATGAAGATGGACACAGTTTGTTGATGAGCAGTGTGGTTCCCAATCTCAAAAGCTACGATCCTGCTTTTGGCTATGAAATTGCCGTGATCATGGAAGAGGGTTTAAGACGGATGTATGTAGAGAACGAGGATATTTTTTACTACGTCACCGCTTACAACGAAAATACTATCCAGCCCCCCCTGCCGGTTGGTGAAGGGGTTCGGGAAGGAATTCTGAAAGGGCTCTATCAATTTGCTTCTGCCAATGAAATTTATGCCAATGGGTCAGAGGATCATCCCCGAACGTACATTCTGGCCTCCGGTCCGTTAATCCAGTCAGCGTTAAGAGCCCAAAAAATTCTGGCGGAAGAGTATGGGGTTTTGTCCGATGTCTGGAGCGCCACCAGCTACACGGAGCTCCGTCGGGAGGCGATGGAGGTGGAACGGTGGAACCGATATCATCCCGATCAACCCCAAAAAACCGCTTACGTCACCCGAATGCTGGGAGACGCGAATCTGGTGGTGGCGGTGAGCGACTACATGAAAGCGGTTCCTGACCAGATTACCAAATATATTCCGGGAAAAATGATCACCCTGGGAACGGACGGTTTTGGAATGAGCGACACGCGTGAAGCGCTTCGCGATCATTTTGAAATTGATCACCGCTACATTGTTTATTCCACGTTGCATGGATTGACCCAGGAAGGGAAGTTTGACAAGGGGCGGTTGAAACAAATCATGAACGATTTAAAAATTGATCCCAAAAAACCGGATCCAGCTACTTATGATCCTGCAAGGTTAGTGGTGGATCTTGATGAAGCGGTCGCCGCTAATACGGATGGAGCGGACGAGGGGGCTTCTGGAAATGGCCGCGGAAATCATGGTCGGTTAATTGCTGGAAATAGAATTGTACGTGGACCTGCCGCCCGGAGACCGGTTTTGGAAGTCGTTGTCAGAAAATAGGAAATTTTTGTGAGATAAAAAATCAGGCGGCGACGGACAGATAAGCCGAATGGCTGTGAGGAGGAGGAATTTTTTCTCCCTCTTCCCGCAATCCCTCAAGGTGAAATTCAATCGCTTTTTTCATTTTTTGGGTAACCGATCCTTTCGTTTTGGCCGTTGCCACGCAACCCGGCAGATCGGGTGAGTAGGAGGAATAGCCTGTTTTTGTTTTTTCGATGACAATCAGAAATTTTTTCATTTATAACCCCCCTGTTTCAAAATACTGTTGAGAGTTCCTGGTGCCAGGTCATTATTGGGTTTGCCGGCAATGGTGATCAGGCCAGCCTTTCTCGGATGCTTATACTGACGGTGGCTGCCGCGTGTTCTGACCAAACCCCAGCCGTCTTTCTCAATCTGCTTGATTATATCACGAACCTTCATTCAGTGAAGCAGATCTTTATGAGAGGTTGGAGATGATGGCAACTGATTTCAAGCAACTTTTTTTGATTCCTGCCGATAACATTTCATCTTAAAAAAGAAATTCTATGGATATTGTAGCCCGATATAGCCAACTTATTGATCTTTTGAGAGAAATTGGCGTCATGAAACCGGATGAACCCTTGGAAGAGCTGGTTATTCCTGAGGGGAAAGTCTTGTCCGACCAGCTTACAGCCAAAGGAATTCCGCCTGCAGTTCATCCTCATATCTTCCAGAGCGTTGAATCTTTCAGGCGGGATCTTGATGATCTACAAAGATTGACTCGTGTGAGACACCCTTTCAGAACCCATGCGGAGCGGCTTTTTGCAAAAGAGGAGGGGAATCCCTTAAAAGCCCCTTTTTGCTCCTTCCCCAATTTTGCCCTGGCCCTTGAAGATATCGACAGGCTTGTCAGCATTGTGAGATCAGTTCCTGTTGCACGGCTAGCCGGTTTTATAGGGCCCCAGATTTTGGCAAATCTGGAATCAAACTTGGAAGAATTTCAGCACTACGAGGAGCAAAGGGGAAAGTGGGCAAATGTTGTGATAATAGCCGAACTTCGGCGTTTCCTCTGGTACTCTGTTGAGTGTCTGGAACCAGAAAGCAAAGTTCCGGGGGCTGATCAAAGGCTTCAGGAAATGGCAAAAAAAGCCTCCGAACATTTGGGTCTTTCCTATGAGGCTCCTCCCATCCAGGAGTTGGAAACAAGAGGCATCTATCTTCCCCTTGTGCTGATTGTGGTGAATGAACTGCAATCAGCTCTGGAGGCTTTGCATCTGGATGATCGGGCTGGCTCGGAATCAAGGAATCATCTGATTCAAAAACTGCAGATCATGATTCGCCTGGTGGGACAAGCCTTGCAGGTTTGTTTTATGCAAAAGCCGACGGATCCCCAGATGGTGAAGCTTCAAGAAAATCAAGAAAATCTGAAAGATATAGCCCGTCAAATTCGTTCTCTGGAAAATAGTTCTTCCCCTGAAGACGCTGATGACAGAGGAGGGAAAAGAGCTCACATCATTGGCGACTCTCTTTTACAACGCTATCTGCCGCGGGGGAATTGGATGGCTCTTGCACCGGTTTCTCACAGTGCATCCTGTATTATTTATACCGGATTATTCCCGGAGGGAGATAGCGAAGCGCTCATTTTTTCTTTTTCAGATCCCATAGCCAAACCGATGTTAATGGATAAACATCTCCATTTTCTGATTTGTGCCGAAGTGGACAATCTCGTTTCTTTAATGGCAGAGGCGCTGGGAAGCGGAACCTGGGAATTAAGAGTTCAACCTTCCGATCGTCGGTTGATGTATGCCTTTGTTCCTGATGAACCCGATGCTGGCTTTCCTGATTTTACCCTCGATATCGATTCCGAGCCTGAGGCACTCCTCTTTCATTTGTCAAGCCGTCCTACCCCTTTTCTCATGAACGAAATTGAAGCCATGGTCCACCGGCTGAACCTGGTGGACAATTCACCTCTGCTGAAGAAACGCCGGAGGCTCTCCTTTTCTTTTAAGCCAGATGGCAAAAATCAGGTTATTGTTGAATTCAAACGGATCGGTCCAGGATCAGAGGATGATATTTTTATGGGTCAGATTTCCCTGCAACGGGTCCAGGCAGCAGTGGAAAATATTTTTGTTAAAATCAGGGAGATTGTTGAAATTTTGAATGATCCGGAGGCCTGGAATGGGGGAGATGCCGTTCGTCTGATGACCTTGTCTCTTGATATGAAGAGGCCTGCTGAGTTTTTTCTTTATCTCCCTGGATTTCAGCCTGCGGCTGTCTCCCTAACTGATTTGGCCCGGCTGCTCCTTGATTATACGGGGTTGGCGGCGGTCAAAATTTCTCTTGATGATTTTATCCCTCTGGAGAGGGGAATTTTTTCCCAATACCCTGCCTTTGTGGCCCGTTTGGAAGCGGATCGGAGGGAGATGGCTTTGGGGAAGTCTTATCGTTCTCGACAAGAATTGAGAGAGATCGGTTTTGAAAAGTTGGTTCTGCAGGCTTCCGAACAGATCGGTTCTGTTGTTGATGAAGAAATGGAACTTCTTCGCATAACGGGAGATCAGGAATCTATGAAAACGGCCAGAAAAATCATCAAACGCCTCCCTGCTTTGGCCCTCTATCCGGTAGAAACTCCGTTGGCTTTCAAAACCGTGGAAGTGAAAAATGTGAGCAGTCAAAACGAATCGATCATTAATTTTATGGAGAATGATCATTTTTATTTTTCTGATGAGGAAGATGTGAAAGGACCCGATGAAAATCGACCAGTCATGGATTTAAACAAGGGTGATGAGGGAGGTGAGAGAGGTAAGGGGTGGAAGCAAGTCATGAGGGAAGAGCAATCAAGGAGGTATAGAGGAGTTGCTCTGACCGCTGCCCGACGGCCAGGTAACATACTGCGATTTACAAGAAGTATCTAACTCTTTATGTCAACAGCACCAACATTAAGTGCTTCCCTTGAAAATTTGGGGAAAGATTTAGGCGAAATTGGTGGAACGGACCATTCTCTTGTTTGGCGTTGGTCCGGAATCGAGGAGCGGGCTCATTCTCACGAGCTCACCTTTCAAGATTGGACCGATGTCCAGGAAGCGCTTAGGCAGGTGATCCAAGGGCAGCCTTTTGCCCGGACATCCTCCTATGTTTTGCCTCTCTTTCGCTATCTGGGAGCGGCGGATCATTCGGTGGCCCGCCTGCATCACCGGGAAGAATCAGACAGACAAAGAGCCCTGATTACCGATTCCCTCTGGGAGAATAGAATCGACCGCATTCGTTTTGAAGTTCTCTATTTTGTCTTCGGGCTTCCGGGAGCTTCAAGCCCTCTGCATGAAGGGCTTCGGGAATATCTTCTTCTCCCCCCGGAACTTCGAACTCATTTTCTTGATGAAATGATGGTGGCCGATCTTCTGTTGGGCAAGATCGGGGCTTTGTCGGCGGAAGATCTGACGGACAACGTACGACAGCAGATTGCCCATTCTAAATTTTCCCCCTTAAAGCACATCGATCATTTTTTTACGGTTACCAACTCCGACTTTAAGGATCTGTTGCAGGAAAACGAAATGCACTGGCTGACTCAATACGACCGGATGTTCACTCTCCTCTGGGAATCGGACAAGCCGGTTAAAATTTACCGTGTTCATGTCAACATGACGACGATCAATGAACTGGACCCCACAGGAGAACTAGGAGACCTTTATCTGGTGCTTGTGGGAGGGTGGCTCCAGAAAAAATTTGGCAACGCCCATCTGGTCAAAAATCCGGAGAATACCAGTTTTCAGTTTATTGGCCAGTCAGCCGACCTGGTGGAAAAAGAAATGCGCTATTTCAGCCGCGATCTCACACGGGACCTTTTTACTTCGTTTGATGTCTCTTCAGAAAGAGTTCACAATTTCAAACCGGAAGCGGTTGTTTCGGAAATAGTTCTGTCCCGCGGCAGTCTCTATGACTATGCCATTAAAACGGAAGAGGATCTGGAAGCTTTCAAACCGATTCTGGAACTTAACGGACGCTTTGATATCGATGATCTCAAATCAAGGGGGATGATTATAGCCCGTCAAATTCTCAAATGGGAAAGCCCCGACTTTAATGCCATTAGATCCAGCAGGGATCCGGTTCTTGTTCAAACCCTTAATGCCCTTATTTTCCTGGCTAATCAGGAGGCCAACCGCTTGTTGGCAGCGCAGACCACTTTTTTTGAAAAAAATCAGACTTCATCCTCGCAGGAACGAAAAGGCTCCGTTTTTACAGAAGGGGACATTCCAAAACCGGGTGATGAGCACGCTCCAGAATGGGTTAGACTCATTCAATCAAGCGCCGGTTATGTGGGGCCGGGGCAGTATCATCCTTCTGCCCATCCTCATTTAAAAGACCTGCCGTCCCATGCCCGTCCCACGTTTCATCTGAGGAGTCTGGATATTCAGGGGCTTCACATTAACGATGATCCGGCATTGACCCCTCTAGTCAACCATTTGCTCAGAATCTTTCCCCGTCTGGGAAGAATTTCAGGCATTCTCTCCCACCCGATCAGGGGAAACAGCGGGCGCTTGTGCGATCGGTTGATGGAAGGACTTTATTCTCTTTTCTTTCCCCCTCCCGGAACCCCCTCTGACGAAAGACAGAGAGCTTTGAGTTTTGCTCAGCAAACTGCTTCCCAACTCCGCGAAGCTATTCTTTCGGTCTATTCCTTTTCTGCGATGGATCCCCGCTATGCCTGGACAGTCAAGAAACATGAAACGTTTGGAGTCCAAAGGGGGGGAAGAGTTCAGGAGGTGGAATCGAATTTTGCCCTTCAGGAAATTGCCCGTTTTGGAAACCGCTTTTTGTTGGCGCTGGAATATGATTCCCTCAAAGCTTATTTAAGCACTTATCCGGCCATCTCCGACGACGACCGTGAAATATTTTTTGTTCGAGATGCCTTTTTTCTGGTGGCGCAGGAAATGAACATGGATCCATCCAAGATAGTCATTATTCCGGGAAAGGGGGATCATCTCAATATTTCTGTTCCGCATGAAGATCGTCGGGGAAATCCTGTTGATCCGGTAGCCTATTGCAAAAGAATCCAGCAGATGGTGAGGAATCATTACCAGCCTCAACTGTTTCACGATTTCATGAAGGTTGAAAGTATGAAACTCTTTCTTGCGGATATCGGCGGTCATCTTTCGGGTAAGGATCTCAAAAAAAGCGCCGCCGATGTGGCGCTCTCTTTTGATTTAAATGTGGAAGCGACCCTGGATCTGGATAAGATGGGGACTGATCATTATGTTCTGACCGTTCCCAAAGCAAACAGACAGGGGGCAAAACTTTCGCCTGACACGATTATCCGTTATTTGCAGACTCAAGGCATCAACGTACGATTAACGGAACCGGCCAAAGAGGAAAATCGGCGTCTTCCCATATGGGTTAAAAGGGAGGCGTCTGGCAAGATTGTTGATTGGTATTACGGGAGCCACGATTCATTGCCCTCTGCCGGTTATGCCCCCTTTAAAAGAACCCTGACCGTGACGATGGCGGTGACCGATCACAAAGCGATCCGGCGGGCTGAAGATAAAGTGGAATTCAAGGAAGCGGTCAGGAGAGTCGATTTGGCTCTTGATGCGGCGCAAAAAGAAAGTTTGCCTGACAAGGAAGGATTCAGGGATGCGCGGCGATCGGCTGTTGTTTTGGATGAAGAGGCGCCCGGTTTTTCCGGTGCCGGTTCACCCGGAACGATGCCGCCCCCTGCCAATGTGGATGAACCAATCTCCCCCTCCCGCGGAAGAAAGAGAACGCCCCGCCGGAGAGCAACCACATTCACCCGCCAAGCCGTCCGTTCAAGTATAGTCCGAGCCGTGCGTCTGGCGCGATAAAATTTTAAGACAAAAATTGGCTTTTGTCTGACACATATGGTATGCTTTTTTTGTTATGCAGATCAATGAAACAAAATGGATCAGAATTTCGGCCAGAATGCCGCAGCCGCTGGTAGCGCGCCTCACCCAACTCTATCCCAGTCGGAACCTTTCCGAAACTCTGCGGGAATTGATGGAAAAAGAGGTTCTCCGCCAAAAGGTGCTCAAAGCGCACATGAAACTCTACGGTCGTTTTCGTCCGGAACATTTCAAAGAAATCCGGAAACGGGCTGATCTTGAGTTAATCCTGTTGGGAGATTAAAACTCTTCATGGGAGGCAAACACCTTTAACGCTTCGTCTCTCTCTTTCTCTGCCCAGAGTTCTCTTCCGGAATGATTCAAAAAATGTTCAATATGTTTCTTGAAATGGAAAAGATCATCAGAGAGAGGGCTTTTTTTAAGGACCTTTTGCCAGACAGCAATCAGCCGGGAGAGGGGAGTTTTCTGGTTTTTAAAAACAGCAGCCATGTCCTGAACGTCCGAATCGTAATACCGCCCCATTTTGCCGATCGACCAATATTCCGGTTCCAGCAGGGTGACGTTTATTTTTCCAAATTTTTTGTACGGGCGGACCTTTTTTTTGTAGTCTAAAAGGTTAAACATCGACCATCGTTCGATGTCGGATGAATATTCCGCCCTCATTCCCCCCCGTTTTTCAGAGGTGGCAATAGCCTCCACAATTTTTTCCGGAGCCTCTTTTGTCTCGATTGAAAAATCAACATCCTGCGTTGGCCGCCCCCCCCCCCAAAAGAAGGGCCGCGGCTCCTCCCACAAGGATGATGGTGGCGGGGCGGGACAATTGTCTGTCCAGTTCCTCAAAAAAGTGGTCGATGTTTGATGGGTCCATTTTCAGAGATATTTTGGAATCCGCTCCATGATCCGTTTAAGCGTTGTTTCGTCATACAAAAATTTTTTTACCAGAGCCCGATGGGAATCTTTTCGGGAAAGTCTTCTGACTCTCTTCAAACCAAGCGCCTGATGAGCTTCCAGCAGGTTGATTACCAGGCTTGCCACATCATCAGCCAAGCGGTCTTTTTCGATGGATACCCCCCTTTTTCCAGTGACCACAGCCTCCGCTATTTCATCAATTTCGTATCGATTAAGCTGGGTGAAAAGTTGAGGGGATTGATCGAGCAGTTGGCCGGGGGATACCCCCAGTGCCAAAGCCAGTTTTCCAAGGGTTGTCAGGGTGATATCCCGATGCCCCCTTTCAAAGGCCGAAATATTGGGGCGCGAAATCCCTGTCAGGGAGGCGATTTGATTTTGGGTTACCCCTTTGGCTTCTCGCCAGGCCTGGAATTGGGACAACATTGAAATAATGTATTAAATTTAATACATATTGTCAATCACCTCAAATCTCTCATTTGTCTTCTTTGTTCTCCCCCTTTCCTTGACAAGCCTCCCCCAATTGTCATAGCCCTGCCCAATTCTGCCATTTTGGCCGAGGGGAAACCCTCAAAGGGGGCCAAGTCAAAAAAAAAGAAATTTTTTGCATTTTTTAAGCAACTTTTTTGGAGAGTTGCCGAAAAGAAGGAATCAACCTTTGATCTATTCATGTTCAACGAGCGGAGGGTTTTTACATGTCGGGTGAAAGTATTGTTGCACGTTTCAGGGACCGATTACGGCCCGATGACCAGCAGATTTGGGATCAGCTCATGGCCAGTCGAGATGATTGGGGGAATCCTGAGGAGTGGGATGCGATTACAGCCACCAATCTCATGCCGGCGCTTCGAACGGGAGGCGGCCAGAACCCCAAAGAGGTTGCTGTTATTGAAGACGCGTTCAGTTTTTTTGAAAGGGAGGTTCCCCCGGTTTCACCCCCCCCCTTACAGGATTCCATGGCTGTTCGTTTTCAACGGCCGGTTTCCAATACCCTTGGTTCCATGCCCCCCCGGTTTTCTACCGTCGAGGACTACATCCGTTATTATCAGGGAAATCCCACCAGAGCTATTCGGCGCATTTTGATTACCAACAACGGCATGGCGGCGGTTAAAGGAATTCGCTCGTTCCGTCAATGGGCCTATGACAATCTGGGAGATGACCATGCCATTGAAATTGTGGTGATGGCGACCACGGAAGATTTAAAGGCCAATGCCTCCTTCATTGGAATGGCTGATCGTTATATTGAAGTGTCTGGAGGTCCCAACAATAACAATTATGCCAATGTGGGCCTGATTGTCAGGATGGCAAAAGAGCAGCAGGTGGATGCGGTCTGGCCCGGCTGGGGGCATGCGTCCGAAAACCCGGCATTGCCCCGGGAACTGATCAAGGCAGGGATCATTTTCATGGGTCCTGAAGAAAAACCAATGATGGCCCTGGGGGATAAAATTGGTGCCAATCTGGTGGCCCAATCCAAAGGGGTCTCCATGATTCCCTGGAGCGGAGATGGCTTGATGATTGACTATGCCACTCAAGGCATTCCCAGAGAAGTTTACAGCCAGGCCACTGTTAGAAACGCAGAAGAAGCAGAAGCCCAAGCAAATCGTATTGGTTATCCCGTTATGATCAAGGCCTCTGGAACGGGAGGGGGAAGGGGGATGAGAAAAGTACAGGGCCCCGAAGGATTGAAATCGGCTTTTTCCCAAGTGATGGGTGAATCAGCCGGTTCCCCCATCTTTGTGATGAAACTGGCCTCGGCTCGAAGCCGCCATATTGAAATTCAGGTGGCGGCGGATGCACATGGAAATGCGGTGGCTTTGTATGAGAGAGACTGTTCCGTTCAGCGACGGCATCAAAAAATTATCGAGGAGGGGCCTGCCATCGGAGCCCCGGAAGAAATCAGACGCCGGATGAGGGATCAAGCGGTCGCTTTGGCCAAAGAAGTAGGTTACCAGGGAATGGGAACCGTGGAATTTATGTATGATCCGGAAACCAGGGAGTTTTATTTTCTGGAGCTCAACTCCCGTTTGCAGGTGGAACATCCGGTGACGGAGGGAATTACAGGAATCAACCTCCCTGGCGTTCAATTGGCCATCAGCATGGGGATCCCCCTTCATCGTATCCCGGAAATCCGGAAATTTTTTGGGAAAGATCCTGCGTCCGACGAGGAGATCGACTTTTCAACCATCCACGATCTTTCTCCCAAAGGGCATGTCATTGCCGTCCGAATTACCGCTGAAAACGCAGATGAGGGTTTCAAGCTCACAGCCGGATTAGTTCAGGACATCAGGTTTGAACCCCCTCCCCATGTGTGGGGTTATTTTTCAGTTGGACCGAGATCCGAGGTTCATACACTGGCCGATTCCCAAATTGGTCATATCTTTGCCCAGGGGGAAACGAGGGAAGAAGCAAGGCGCCGGGCTGTCATGGCCTTAAAAAATCTGACGATCCGGGGAGAAATCAGAACCAACAGGGAAATGTTGATTACTCTCCTTGAATCGGAGGAATTTAAATTCAACCATGTTGATACCAGCTGGCTGGATGGGCTGATTACAGCCAAAAAAACAGCTGAAAAACCGGATACCCTCATTGCCCTGATGGCGGGAGCGATCTACAAAGCCTATATCGGAGCTGATGAAACAGTAGCCCAGTATGTCAGCCAATTGCAATCGGGCCATATTCCCCCCCGGAAAGCTCTGAAGACCAGTTTTGATGTGGAGCTGATCTATGACAACGTCAAATACCCTTTTGTGGTGACCCGAACCGGTCTGAATCGCTTTGTAATCACTCTCAAGGGGGAGAGGGTCGAAGGACAGATCAGAAAACAGGCTGATGGGGGGTACCTTCTCATATTCAATGGCATGGCTCATCTGGTCTATGTGCAGGAGGAAGTGAATGGTTTGCGGTTAGAGATCGATGGAAATACCTGTCTTTTTACCAAAGAATATGACCCCACTCAAATCAAAGCTGACATGCCGGGCAAACTGATTCGACCCCTTGTTCCGGATGGTTCAAAGGTTTCTAAAAATGAGCCGATTGCCGTGATTGAAGCGATGAAGATGGAGCAAGAAATAAGGGCGCCGGAAGCAGGAGTCATCCATTATGCTCTGCAAGCTGGCCGGGATTTTCCTGTCGGTGGACTGATTGCAACGCTTGAATTGGGTGAAGGGGTTGAAGTTCAGAAAGCGGTGGAAATTGATCGCCCCGTTGGTTTGACGGATGAAGAAGAGGAAGAAGGTTTAAGTGTCCTGGGACTTTTCCAATCAGTTCATCACGGTGTTTTGGGGATTCTGGATGGCTACGGATATCCGGAAGATGACTTTAAAAAAGCTCTTGGGAGCATTGTAAACGATTTATGGACAACCCTGTATAGCCCTCGCCTTCCTGTCGAGGCTGTTTCGGTGGTTATGGAAAGCCTGCAGGGAAGGCTTCCGCAGAGGGTTGAAGAGGCGGTATGGGAGGCTCTGATTTACTACGGTTCTGTTTTGGAAGGAGAAGGTGGTGGTCCATCCGCCGGCTTTCCATCTGATAACATTCTTTCAGTCATTCAATCCGAAAGGGAGGCCCTTTCCAATCAGGAAGAACAGACAGCTTTTGATAACGCTGTTCGTCCTCTTGATGAAACAGTTGCCCGGCATGCAACAACAGAAAAATGGGTGGTTTCTATTTTGAAAGAATATCTCAATCATTATCTCAATATTGAAAAGAGGTTTCAGGGGGGAAAAAAATATGACGAAGTGGTTCGGGAACTTCGAGAGGAAAAGGATAACCTGGGGGGATGGGACAAGGTGTATGAAGTGGTTCGGTCCCATTCCAATCTTGCTCACAAAAACCAGCTGATTTTGGAACTTTTGGACCATATTTCAACATCGAGATCGGTTGATCGCTTTTTGTCTGAGCTTGATGGACTGTCTTCTCTGGAAGGGGAGGATTATTCGGATGTGGCGGCCAAGGCCAAGCTTCTTTTAGTGAGACAACGCCTGCAGACCTATGAGAATCGATCGGAAGAATTGGGGAGCAAACTTCGTCTGGCCAGTTCAGCCGGCAGAGATACACACAGAAAAACCATTCGGGAACTGGTTGCGGGTCCCGAAGCGATGTTTGACATTCTTTTCCCCTATTTTTCAGATGAGGGTTCATCGGTGAGAGCAGCGGCCATGAGAGTTTATGTGAAAAGGGCCTATCGGCTCTATCCGATACAAAATCTTGAGATCAATGAAGAGTCCGGTTTTTTGAAAGCGACCTGGTCTTACGGTTACCTGAGAGATTCGCACGAGAGACCTGCCAGGCAAGGGGTAATGGCTTATTTCAAATCGCTGGAAGATTTGGAAGGAAATCTCCCCCGTTTGATCCGGTTGTATGACGAAGCCATTTCAAATCCTGAACTTGATAATAGCCTGACCATTGCTGTCAAGGAACCCCCCATTTCCGATGAGGGGCGATTGATTGCCCATCTGGGAGGCATGCTGACCCCTTATCATGATGCCCTCCAGAGAGCCGGGGCGGGAAGAGTTACCTTTGTGGTGGGGCACACCAGACAATTTCCATCCTATTACACTTTCAGGAGGGAAACAGGTTATCAAGAAGACGTAAACGTACGACATATTGAACCCCCTTTGGCTTTTCAACTGGAAATGCGACGGTTGGAAAAATTTGATTATCGTTATTCCCCTTCTGAAAATCGTCAGATTCATGTTTATCATGCTGTGCAAAAATCTGATCCATCAGAAGGGGTCAAAGCTTCCGATTTGGACAGGCGTCTTTTCGCGCGAGCTGTGGTGCGGGGAGCAACGGTTACACAGAATTTGGCAGAAGCTGACAGGCACCTGGAAGTGCCAGAAGTGGAGCACTCTTTTGTGTCTGCTCTGGATGAACTTGAACTGGCTCTTCGTTCCAATGGCAATGGGGTGAATAAGACGGAATTAAACCATATTTATCTCAATATCCTTCCTGGACTGGTTTTAGAGGAATCGGTGGTTCAAGACTACATGGGTCGTTTGGCACGCCGATACGCCTCGAGGCTCAAGGAACTTAAAGTCAACGAAGTAGAGGTCAGGCTCGTTTTGAATAGTGGAGGTGACAAGCAGACTCTTCGGTATTTTTTAACCAATCCCACCGGTTCATTTTTGCACATTGATGGCTATCGGGAGACAAAGGATGAAAAGGGCCGTTATGTTTTGAAGAGCCTAAGAGCTAATGATCCAGGTATGAGGGAAGGGAAAGAGGTTGATTCTCCCTATGAGCCGTTAAACCCACTTGAAAGAAAAAGAGTGTTAGCCCGGAGCAAAGGGACCTCCTATGTTTATGATTTTCCGATTTTGTTGGAGAATTCCTTAAGAACAGTCTGGAATCGGCATGCTACTTCTCGATCAATCACGGCTCCCTATGTGCCTGTGAGGGTGATGGAGAAGAGGGAACTTGTTTTAAGCAGGGGGGGAGAACTTGTTGAAGTCGAAAGACCGGATGGCCGAAATAATATAGGGATGGTTGCCTGGAGGCTCACTCTTGTAACTCCTGAGGCTCCTGAAGGGAGGGATATTATTCTGATTGCCAATGACATCACCCACCAGAATGGTTCTTTTTCGGTTCAAGAGGATCAACTCTACCAAAAGGCCTCTGAGCTGGCACGTCGGGAAGGGATTCCCCGTATTTTTATTGCCGCCAACTCTGGGGCACGGATCGGAATGGCCGATGAGATCAAGTCGCTCTATCGGGTGGCTGAAACGGGAGAGGGAGACCAGACAAAATTGGACTATTTCTATCTGACGCCGGACGATTACGAAGCACACAAGAGTTCCGTGATTGCAGAAAGGATCGAGGAAGGAGAAGAAATTCGTTACAAGATTATTGCGGTAATTGGCAAGAAAGATGGCATCAATCAGGAAAATTTGCGGGGCTCGGGACTGATAGCAGGAGAAACCTCGGCCGCTTACGATGAAACCTTCACCCTGACCTATGTTTCGGGGGTTAATGTGGGAATTGGTTCGTACGTTACCCGTCTGGGACAACGCGTTATCCAAAGGAACGGAGCTGATATCATTCTTACCGGATATGAGGCGCTTAATGCCCTTCTCAAACAGAATGTTTATCAATCCAACAGGGAATTGGGAGGAACTCCCATCATGTTCCCCAATGGAATGACCCATCGTGTGGTTCAAGACGATCTGGAAGGGATGGGTGAAATAATCAGGTGGCTTGGTTATGTCCCTCTCCGGAAAGGGGGAGAACTCCCCAGGCTTGATCATGCCGATCCCGTTGGTCGTGACGTCGATTTTGCCCCTTTTGGAGGGCCTTACGATCCCCGGCAGTTTATTGAGGGAGCCACATATAGTAACGACCGGTGGGTCAGTGGTTTTTTTGATAAGGGTTCTTTTACCGAAACTCTCGCAGGATGGGGAAAAACAGTGGTAACGGGCAGAGCCCGATTGGGAGGAATTCCGACCGGGGTGATTGCTTTCGATACCCGACTGGTAGAACGCAAGATTCCGGCCGATCCGGGAGACAGAACCTCGGCTGAACGAATTGAAAAACAGGCGGGACAGGTTTGGTACCCTGATTCTTCCTACAAAACCGCGCAAACGATTGCCGATTTTGACCGGGAAGGGTTGCCCTTGATGATTTTTATCAATGTTCGCGGATTTTCCGGCGGGACGAGGGACATGTATTTCGAGGTGCTGAAATACGGTTCTTATATTGTCGATAATCTTCGCCACTACAAACAACCGATCTTTATTTATCTTCCTCCCCATGCGGAACTCCGGGGGGGTTCCTGGGTTGTGGTTGATCCGATGATCAATCCGGACCAGATCCGTTTTTATGCCGACCCCACCGCTCGCGGAGGAGTTTTGGAGCCTTCGGGACTCCGAAAAATCAAATACAGGGATCCCGAACTCATCAGGACCATGCATCGTCTGGATGAACAACTGATCAATTTTGATCAGGCACTTCTACAGCAAGGCTTGTCAGATCAGGAAGTCAAAAGCTTAAAGAGTTCGATAAGAAGGAGAGAAGCAGATTTGCTTCCTTACTACCAATCTGTTGCCGAAGCTTTTGCCGATCTTCATGACAAACCGGAACGGATGGAGGCCAAGGGGGTGATCGATGGTATTGTCCCCTGGAAAGAATCCCGCCGTTTCTTCCACCACCAGTTGCAGCGGCGGCTTGCCGAAGACCGCATTGTGAGGGGGGTTATTGAGGCTGACTCGCGTCTGACCGGAATGGGAAAGCCTGTTTCCTACGCCTTGGCCTTGGAGCGATTACACTCGTTGTATCCGGCAGAAATTCGAAATGCTTCGCGAGCTACCGTCGATGAAATGATGGCGAATGATCGGGCGATTCTTGAATGGCTGGAGCAAAACAACACTCAAGTCCAAGAATTGATCAAAGGGACCCGAACAGTTGCCGCGGAGGCCATTATGGCAGGACTGAGAGAGTCACTCGGTCATAATACATTTAATGATATCGCCAGCCGTCTTCTTGTTGCCTCTGATCCAAATTCGGGAGGTGATTCAGGAAGTCCAGCTACTGGAGAGGGTGAAGATAATTCGGGAACACCTCGTAATTCAGCCGACCGATTTATCGGAGGGGCACGATTCATCGCTCCCGAAGAAGGTATTGCGCCCGAAACCCGCACCGACCACAACGCCCGCGTTTGGGAAGAGGCACAAGGAGGCATTCGTTTTGCCGATTATGATGACGGCGCGGCGCTGAAGGTTCAACCCGATCCTGCCGAATCGGAAGAATTTCCCCCCTGGGCTTCGTTGGGCGATCCGGCGGAAATCATTCCCGTTGATACTGCCGCCAATGATGGGGTTTATAATTTGGATGAGGATCACGAT
>SBBF01000102.1 GCA_005240075.1 Nitrospira sp. | reverse complement strand
GCAAAGCCAGATCCTCGCTCATGATA
This sequence comes from Nitrospira sp., assembly GCA_005240075.1. Lineage (GTDB taxonomy): Bacteria > UBA10199 > UBA10199 > UBA10199 > SBBF01 > SBBF01. The sequence goes on along the minus strand of SBBF01000102.1, from coordinate 16,931 downwards.
AAATAAAGAAACTATTTATTCCACTGTAACGCTCTTCGCCAAATTCCTCGGCTGGTCCACATCGGCACCTATCATATCGGGGGCTTTGCCTCCGGCGCCCCCGTACCCCCCGTGGATTCGCTCGGACTGGCAAAGCCAGATCCTCGCTCATGATAAAATAAAGAAACTATTTATTCCACTGTAACGCTCTTCGCCAAATTCCTCGGCTGGTCCACATCGGTTCCTTTAAGATCAGCAAGATAATAGGCCAACAGTTGGAGGGGGAGGGAAACCAGAATGGGGGTAATATACCAGAGAGTTTCCGGAACATACAAAACATCCTGGCAGAGTTTTTCAAAACGCAAATCCCCCTCGGTGGCCACAGCAATGACAGAGGCACCGCGCGCCTGAACTTCCTCGATATTGGAAATCATCTTTTCACAAACACGATCTTTAGGCGCCAGAGCAACAACCGGAGTTCCTGGTTCAATCAACGCAATCGGACCATGCTTCATCTCTCCCGCGGAATACCCTTCCGCATGAATGTAGGAAATTTCCTTGAGCTTCAACGCCCCTTCCAGGGCAATCGGATAATGGACCCCGCGCGCAATATAATAAAAATCCTGAAATTCCTTAAAGCGTTGAGCGATCGCCAAAACTTGATCTTTTTTCTGCAAAACCTCCTGCATTTTGTGGGGAAGTTTGCTCAAGGCATCGACCGCTTTTTGAATATAAGCCCGATCCAGTTTGCCGTTCTTCTCCCCCAGATAGAGGGCCAGCATTAACAAGACAGTCAACTGGGTCGTAAAAGCTTTGGTGGAAGCGACTCCAATTTCAGGGCCGGCATGGGTATAGAGAGTGGCATGGCATTGCCGGGGAATGCTCGACTCAATCACGTTGCAGATCGACAAAATCGTTGCTCCCCTTTTTTTGGCTTCCTGAACGCACGCAAGCGTATCGGCCGTTTCCCCCGACTGGGAAATCACCAGCATCAGGGTTTTGTTGTCAACAAACGGTTCACGGTAGCGAAATTCACTCGCCGTATCAACCGCCACAGGGACCCGGGCAATCGCCTCAATCAAATAGCGCCCCGCCATCGCAGAATGCCAGCTGGTGCCGCAGGCCACCAGATAAAAGCGGTTGAAGGTCGAAAAATCTTTTCTTTGGAAAATCTCGTTCAAGGGATGCAAATCGAGAGTCTGGCTTCCTTTCAGAATCCGCCCTCGCAAGGTATCTTCCACAGCGCGCGGCTGTTCAGAAATCTCCTTCTCCATGAAATGCTTAAAACCCCCTTTTTCCGCCATCTGCGGACTCCATTCAATACTACGAACTTCTTTTTGGATTTCCCGGCCGGCGTCGTCAAGAAAACTGATTTTATCGACAGAAACAACCGCCATTTCGTCATCTTCCAAAAAAACAACCTGACGGGTATGGGAGAGAAGAGCCGGAATATCGGATGCGATAAAATTTTCCCCCTTTCCCAAACCGACAACCATGGGCGAACCCCTTTTGGCCGCATAAATGCGGGTGGGGTCATTGGCGTCCAGAATGGCCAAGGCATAAGTCCCTTCGATGGTATGTAACGCGGAACGAATGGCCTGAAGAAAAGAAGAAGCTCCCCGTTCCAATTCGTATTGAATGGCATGACAGATGATTTCCGTATCGGTTTCGGAGAGGAGACGCCCGCCGTTTAATTTGATTTTCAGGGAATGATAATTCTCGACAATGCCGTTATGAACCAGGACCACCCGCCCCACCCGATGGGGATGGGCATTCGCCTCGGAAGGTTTCCCATGAGTGGCCCAACGGGTGTGACCAATGCCGATGGTCCCCGAAGGAATCTGATCTCCCACTTTGTCAATCAACTGGGAAAGTTTTCCCTCGGCCCGATGGATAATGAGATCCCCCTGTTGCAAAATGGCCATGCCCGCCGAATCATAACCGCGGTATTCTAGTTTTTTAAGGGAATCAAAAATGATCGGCGCCGCCGGTTGGCGGCCAATGTATCCTACGATCCCACACATACAAAAGTTTATAGCGACGGAAAATTCAAAAGGAAAGAAAAATTTGGGCTGGCTCCTCTCACTTCAAACCATCATTGATGCCAATTCTAAATAGCCTGTTTGTTTTTGTCATAATTTATCTGTCTAAAAATACATTGTTTTTAGTTTTTTAAGATCACAATAGTCTTGCTATTTAAAATAATATACAGCATAATTAATGCTGTATATGGATTTTAAAAGGATCCTCAATTTGGAAAGTCTTCTGCAAAAAAAATCGTTTTTTCTGCTGGGCCCTCGTTGCACGGGCAAATCCACCCTGATTAACCAGCAGCTCAAAGAGAAGGCCCTTGTTATCGACCTGCTGGATTCAGACTATTATTTGCGCCTTCAATCCCGCCCCAAGGATCTGGAATCCATGATTGAAGACAAACATCTTGTTGTTCTGGATGAAATCCAAAAAATCCCGCCATTGCTGGATGAAGTTCACAGACTCATTGAAAAAAACAGGATCACGTTTTTATTGACTGGAAGCAGTGCCCGCAAGCTCAGAAGAAATCATTCCAACCTGTTGGCAGGCCGGGCCTGGCTGGCCAATCTGTTTCCATTGGTTACCGATGAAATTCCCTTGTTCAATCTGGATCGCTATCTGCAATACGGCGGACTTCCGCAAGTTTATGCCAGCCAATACCCCGATGAGGAGCTGAAAGCCTATGTCAGAACCTATTTGTACGAAGAAATTCAGGCGGAAGCCCTGGTGCGAAAAATGCCAGACTTTTCAAGATTTTTGGAAGTTGCCGCCCTGTTTAACGGAGAGTTGATCAATTTTACAAACATCGGGAACGATTGTCAGGTCTCTCCTTCCACGGTAAGAGAATATTATCACCTGCTTGAAGACACCCTCATGGGCTTTACATTGCATCCTTGGACCCGATCAAAAAAAAGAAAAGCCATACAGACAGCCAAATTCTATTTTTTCGATACGGGAGTCGCTCATGCCCTGGCCAGAACTGAAAAACTGGACCGCAACTCCGATTTATACGGAAAGGCGTTCGAACATTTTATCGGAATGGAACTGAAAGCCTATTTGTCCTACAGACGCCTGCCGGATGAGTTGTCCTTTTGGCGTTCGATCAATGGCCAGGAAGTGGATTATCTCGTCGGAAAATCAACAGCCATTGAAGTCAAAAGCACCAAAAGAATCGATGCCAAACACTTGAAAGGGTTGCAGGCCCTTCGGGAAGAGAATGTTTTCAAAAAGTATCTTTTGATTTCCCACGACTCCATTCCCCAAACAATAGATGGAATTGTCTGCCGCCACTGGAAAACTTTTTTGGAAGACTTGTGGAAAAACAAGCTGTAGAGTGACGGCGTTCCACCCTGAAACAGTTGTTAACTGAAATTTGATATGAATTATCGGTTAAAAATCGCAACCGAAAATAAATTTCTGCGGGGCGGCTCATTTAAGTGCGCGATCCAGGCTGATTCAACAGGATCAAGAGGAGGGGCCGGATTGGGCAAAAGATTTCCCGGAAACAATTCGCGAAGACTGGCAAGAGCTGAGCCTGTCTCGGCTTTCTGAAGAAGTCTTCCCAAAGCTGACGGGTTGACCGCCTCTTTTTCAAAACCTTCTGTCTCCAAAAAATCGGCAAGAGCCTGATCAACCCCCGTTGATTTTCGGTACACATCCAGATGGGTTTTGACAAAATCCCCCTCCCGTTCAACCAGATCATAAATAATTTTAACCGGAATTGGCTCGTCCAGATTCACATAAAAACTCCTTCCCTTTTCTTTTGCATACTGTTCGAAAAGAAGGGGATCGGTTTTTTCGGTATGATGTTCCTGAATCCAGCGGGCCAGTTTTTTGGCATCTTCATTTTTCATCCGCAGGCACCCATGAGAGACCGCCTGACCGATGGAAGATTCTTTGTTGGTTCCATGCATCCGAATATCCCCCCCCAAATCCAATTTGACCGGTCCCAGAGGATTGCCGGCACCGGGAGGAGCCGGCTTTGCCCCCCGTGCCCAGGGGCTGTCAGGAGGAAACCACCAGGGGTTCCAGACAATCTGCTTTAAGGAACGATCGCCAATCGGGGTTTTGTAAACAGGAGAGCCAACAGCCAATGGAAAACTCTCGACCCATGCTCCCTCATGATAAAGAGTCACTTCCAAGGCAGGAATATTGACAACCAGCTCGGTGTTCCCCTCCACTCCAAGAACCGATAAGGGACAAACAAGGAGGACTGACAGAACTAAAATTATTTTCTTCATTTTACAAAAGTTTGACTAACTAATATTTATAACATATTATTGACAATCAATAAACACAAAAGGCTTGTTTTATTAAAAAACATAATAAATTCAGTTATCTCAATTATTTATTTCTCTTTTTAGACCAGTTCTTAATGACTACTTGAGAAGAGCGTGTGAGGGCCAAGCTTCCGGAAGGGACATTTTTGGTAATCGTGGAACCGGAGCCGATATAGGCCCCTTTTCCAACCCGAACGGGGGCGACCAATTGCGAATCACTCCCCACAAAAACATGATCTTCGATGATGGTCGGATGCTTTTTGACTCCGTCGTAATTGCAGGTGATGGTTCCTGCTCCCACATTGACTTCCTTTCCAATCCGCGCATCGCCAATATAAGTCAAATGATTGACTTTGGATCCAGCACCAATGGTTGATTTTTTGATTTCCACAAAATTCCCCACTTTGGCTTTGGACTGAACAACGGTTTCCGGCCTTAAATGGGCAAAAGGACCAATCTGCGCCCCCTCTTCCACCTGACTTTCTTCCAAGTAGGAGTATGCTTTCAGGGTAACGCGGTCTCCCAAAACAGTATTCTTGAGAATGGTTCCCGGCTCCAGCGTACAATTCATACCAATCCGGGTTGATCCTGTCAGATAACAGGGGCCCATGAGAGTAGTCCCTGCTCCCACTTCGACTTGCGTATCCACATAAACCTCATCCGGCATAAGAACCCGAACCCCTTTGTCCATCAGTTGTTTGATATTGTGCCGATAGGCAAGGCGATTCGCCTCCGCCAGTTCAGACTGCGTGTTGACCCCTTCCCCTTCCATCGGGTGGGGGAGCTGGAGAGTTTTGACCGTCAACCCCCGTTCCACCGCCATCCAGACCAAATCGGGAAGATAGAATTCCCCCTGCTGATTGGTGTTTTTGACATCCTTGAGCTGTTCATTGAGAAAGGAAGAATTCACCAGATAAACTCCCACGTTGATCTCCCGAATTCCCTTTTCAACCTCGCTGGCATCTTTGGCTTCAATGATCCCCAGAATCTCCCCCGAGGTATTGTGAAGAACACGACCATAATCTCCCGGATCATCAAGAACAGCCGTTATCAAAGACAATGACGCCTTGCTTTCGTGATGCAGGCGAATCAGCTGATAAAGAGAATTCTCGGTCATCAGGGGAAGATCGCCGTTCAGGATCAGAATATCCCCCTTGAAATTTTTAAGCTTCTTCATGCCCGTCATGACGGCATGCGCCGTTCCCAGGGGGGGATTCTGAACCACCAATTGAGTCTGCTTGAACTGCAGTTTGAGAAGAATCTCCTCGATCGGTTTTTTATTCTTGCCGACAACAATAACAATCGGATTTGTTTTGAGATCCCCAGCCAATTTTAAGGGGTAGTAGAGAAGGGGGAGCCCCGCCACCGGATGAAGAACTTTCAGAAGATCCGATTTCATCCGTTTGCCGACTCCGGCGGCCAGAATGATCGACGCGATGGAATGCATAAGAAGGGGGGAACCAATACTCGATGGTTTGTTGTTTGTCAAAACATCATGCAACTTTGAAGATGACAGAGTCAACAAACAACGGTAAGTCACCAATAAAATGATGAACAAAAAATATCTTCTCTTGACTCTTTTTTTCATCGCCAGTTGTGCAAAAACAACAAGTACAGTCACCTGTCCGACATCCAATACGGCCAGTTTGTTGTATGGGGCAAAGAGCAGTGCGGAGCGGGCCCTGAATGCCAAAACAAACGCCGATCAAATGGCAGAGGCCCGAAAAGGGATGCAATGGGGAGAGGGGTGCGTCCAGTCCTCCCCCCAGGAACCGGGTTGCTATTTTTACAGGGCGGTTAATACCGGTCTTTATTATGAAGCGGCGCCGCTCAATTATCAAAAGGGGCTCAAAAAAATAATCCGTGATTGTAATCGGGTGATTGAACTGGACCCTGCCTATGACGGAGGAGGGGCTTTTAGGATTCTGGGAAATATCTATCTTAAAGTCCCCTCGTTTGCCCTTTCCAAAAAAGCCATCCGCAAAGACATGGACCTGGCCGTTCACTATGCCAGCCAGGCTTTGGCGATTGATCCAAAAAATCATGACAACCTTCTTCTCTGGGCGGAAATCCTGATGGATCAGGAACGGTTTGAAGAAGCAGAGCCAGTTCTCAAAGAATTGAGAGATAATTTTCATAAAACAAAATCTCTTTCAACGGCTGACCAGAAAAACAAAAAAACAGTCGACAAGTGGCTCTCCAAAGCACAAAAGAAGTTGACAAAAGGAAGTCGCTAGACAAGGCTTCACAAAATTAAGGACGCCCCCGAGGGAAGAATCTGGCTTTGCCAGTTCTGACTTTGGAGGCTCGCTTCATGGGCAGCCAAAGGGACTTGTCCCAAGGCTGACCGGAAGCTATCTATAAGGAGATTCGATCATGGCTTCTATCAATAAAGTTATCCTCATTGGTAATCTGGGAAGCGATCCGGACGTTCGTTTTACTTCCGGCGGACAGGCTGTGGCCAATTTCAGCATTGCCACAAATGAACGATGGAAAAATAAAGTGACTGGCCAACCTGAAGAACGCACCGAATGGCACAAAATTGTGGTGTTTGGAAAACTGGCCGAGCTCTGCAGGGATTATCTGGCCAAGGGGAGAACCGTCTACCTTGAAGGGCGGTTGCAAACCCGCAAGTGGGAAGACAAAGAGGGACAAACCCGGTACACGACTGAAATCGTCGGCCAGACAGTTCAATTCCTTGGATCAGGCAAGGGGGGAGTCTCTGTCGAAAAAACGGAACCTCCCGAAGCGGGAGCTCCCGGAATGACCGAATCGGATATGGGTTCCCCTCCCCCCTTTAATGCGGAAGATGATATTCCTTTCTAAATCCGGGAATCATGGATTCCATTCAAGAGAACATCCGGAAAGTTGCCCGACAAATCTCCCAAGCATGTGAACGTTGCAAGCGGGATCCCCGGTCAATTACCATCGTCGCGGTTTCCAAAAAAAAATCTGCTTCCCAGATTCGTGAGGCTCATCAGTCCGGAATCATCGACATGGGAGAAAATTATGCACAAGAGTTCCTGGAAAAATGGGACCAACTTCACGAAATTGATCCGCTTCGATGGCATTTTGTAGGACATGTTCAACGCCGAAAGGCAAGAGAGTTGATCGGCAAAATCACCTTGATCCATTCACTCGATTCCTATCCGCTCGCCTGGGAAATTGAAAAACAGGGGGGGGTTAAAAAAACAGTCCAAAATTGCCTCCTGCAAGTCAGTCTCGCGGGCGAAAAAAACAAATCGGGCCTTCCTCCCCAGCAGGCCTTGCCCCTTTTAAAGGATCTGAGCCAATTAAAACAGGTCAACATAAAAGGATTGATGACTCTCCCCCCTTTCTTTCCCGATCCCGAGCAAAGCCGACCTTATTATAAAACTTTGAGGGAATTACAGGATGAAATAAACAGGGACAGGGTTTATCGTTCTCCTTTAACTGAACTTTCAATGGGAATGAGTCACGACTTTACTGTGGCTATTGAGGAAGGGGCAACAATAGTCAGAATTGGAACCGCTATTTTTGGAGAGAGGAAAAACTCGAACGCTTCATGACGAAGAATCGGGCCGGCAAGTCCAAGCTTGGCTTGGACGCGCAGCAAAATCGAAGATTTTGCGAAGTGAGATGGCCCGTTCTGAGCACGGAAGCTCCCTTCATCGCGAGTGAAGCGAGCGGGAAGGTATATAATGAAATTAGGAATCATAGGAACTGGAAATATGGCCGAGGCAATCATAAACGGATTGCTCAAGGGGAAAGGAATCAAGCCCCATCAGATCATCGGTTATGATTTAAATCGAGCCCGACTGAATCTGATCAGCAAAAAATATCGCATCCGGGCCAGTGTGTCATTGGAACAACTTTCAAAAAATGCCCGCATGATCCTCCTAGCGGTCAAGCCCCAGCAATTTCCTGATTTGATGGAGACTCTGAAACCGTGGGTAACAAAACAACATCTCCTCATCTCCATCGCCGCAGGGATTGATACTATTTTTATCCAAAAAAAAATCGGCTTTCCCTTGAGAATCATCCGGGTCATGCCCAACATGCCGGCTTTGATCGGTTTAGGAGCCTCTGTTTTTTACGCCAATCGTCAGGCGACAAAGTCGGATAGAAAAATCATTTTAAAGATTTTTTCAAGCATCGGCATCGCCTTTGAAGTCAAGAATGAAAAACTTCTGGATATTGTCACCGCTCTGTCGGGGAGCGGTCCAGCCTTTGCCTATTTGTTTATCGACAGTCTGGTCCAAGCGGCTGTCAAGAAAGGTCTTGAACCGAAACTTGCCCTGAAATTGGCAAGCCAAACTGTCAAGGGAGCGGCTGGCATGATTCAAGACAGGGGTGAGAGCCCTGCTGAACTGATCGCCCAAGTCACTTCCAAAGGGGGAACAACACTGGCCGGTTTGAAAGTGTTGCAGAAGAAAAAATTGGGAGCTATTGTTGAAGGCTGTCTGACAGCGGCAGTCAGAAGAGCGGAAGGTTTAAGAAAATGTCATTCATCGGAATCTTTTTAATGGCCCTCGCCAAGGTGATCAGCATGATCGCCGGCATTTACACCCTGATAGTCGCCGGTGTGGTGATTTGCTCCTGGGTGCGGGCGGATCCTTACAATCCGATTGTCGGATTTCTCTACCAAGCCACAAATCCGGTGTTTCGTCGGGTCCGCCGTTTTCTTCCCCGCACTTTTTTTGCTTCTGGTATCGACTGGACTCCGATGATTGTCATCATTCTTCTCGTTTTTCTGGAAACGATTCTTTCTGAAAGCCTGATGGAATGGGGCACCCGATTGCGTTATTAGTAAGGGGATAGCACGCCATCCCCTACTGGGGTCTCTTCTCCCCACCAAACAAATCTCCTTGAATTTCCTGCGTTTTCCTCTAGAATTGAAAAAAAGAACGCCACATGATGAAGGATCTGGCTTGGCCAGTCCTGAACACGAGGGCTGCTTTCATCGCGAAAACCCGCAGGGTTGTAGCGGGAAGGTATATAAATGGTTGAAAGAATAGACAAGACAGATAGACTGGAATATTGGAAAGTTTCAGCTTCCACAGAATCTCAAAAAGACCGGGAACAGAAAGAGGAATCGTCCCAAAAGGATGCCTTTGCTTCCCTTTCCGACAAGACTGACTGGAAGCTTCTTTTTGACAAAAGCAAACTCTGGAAAAGAAATATCCAGGTTCTGAAAGAAGAGATCAAAAACGTTGTCTACCGGAAAATCAACCTTAAAACCGATCCCTCCCTTCTTCGGGTCGACGTGGAACTAACCGGAGGAGAGACGATCAGTCCTGCTTTTCTGGCTGTTTCGCGGCAGGTGGGATTGAAGATAAAGAACATGAAGAGTCGGGAAACGATCCCCCTCGATCTGATCCTGCACAACAACATGCTTCGCATCACAGTCCCCACCAATCCCCAGATGTTCAAGGACGAAGAGGAGGCCAGGATTGAAACGCCTGAAGTCACGGTGATCACAAAAGAAAAAAAAAGAAAGAAAATTTTTCCTTCACTCAAAATCCCTTTTAGTTTTGAAACAGCGCTGATTCTGGCCATTGTCCTTTTGACTTTTATTCTATTGATTGGAGGGTTAAGCCTGATTCGCTGATTTCTTATGCCTGTATTTGAACCCAAACCGTTTGGCAAATATTTTTTGGTGGAAAAACTGGCCGTTGGCGGCATGGCTGAAATCTACAAAGCCAAAACCTTCGGCGTGGACGGTTTTGAAAAACTGCTTGCCATCAAGAAAATCCTTCCCCATTGCTCCGCCGACAAAGAATTTATTTCCATGCTGACCGACGAGGCCAAATTGGTGGTACGCCTCTCCCATACCAACATTGTCCAGATCTATGATCTGGGAAAGGTGGGGGATGATTACTACATTTCCATGGAATACATTGACGGCGTTAATCTTCGGGAACTGGTGACCCGAAGCAAAGAAATCAAACAGACAATACCGGTCCCCCTCTGTCTCTACATCATATCGGAAGTTTGCAAGGGGCTTGATTACGCCCACAGCAAAAGGGACGAAAATTCCCGGCCGCTTCATATCGTTCACCGCGACATCAGCCCGCAGAATATCCTGATTTCTTTTGAAGGGGAAACCAAGATCGTCGATTTTGGAATTGCCAAGGCGGCGATGAACATTTCCCAGACCACAGCGGGCATACTCAAGGGAAAGGTCACCTACATGTCGCCGGAACAGGCTTTGGGAAAACCGGTTGACCACCGAACCGACATTTTTTCAGCCGGCATTCTTCTTTATGAGTTGTTGACCGGAAACCGGCTTTTTACCGGAGAAACCCATTTTCATGTGTTGAAACAGATCCAGACCACCCAGATTACAGAAGACACCCTCTCCCGGGAAATCAGCCCGGAGTTGAAACAGGTTCTGGCCAAAGCGCTCGCCTATAATCCCAAAGAGCGTTATGAGTCCGCGAGCGATTTTCAGATTGCGTTGACGAAAATCCTCTATTCCCAGTATAGCGATTTCTCCGCTAAAAAGCTGGGGGGGCTGGTTCAAAACTGGTTTGCCCCCGAACTGAAAGTCAGAAAGCGGCAAACTGAAATCCAATCAACCATCGATACCAAAACCAGGGCTCAATTGGATCATGGTCGACAGGAAACCCTTGTCAGAAGAGAAAAGACCGGAAGTTTGTCCGACCCGCTTTTGATCGACACCACCAAACCGGAAGACAGCGTCGGCCCCGGTGCCTTTAAACATCCCCCGGGTGAAGTGAAGCTTCCCAAACTTCCCCCTGTTTTGCCGCACAAGAAAAGGAGCCGGGTTCCCCTCTATGTATTGATCGTTCTGCTTCTGATCGGAGGGGCCTTCTACGCCTGGACGGAATGGAAAAAAATTCCCAAAGAAGAGACACCAAAGAAAGAACCGGTGCTTGTGCCCGAAATTCTTGAGCCGGAAATAAAAAAAGAACCAATAACCGAAGAGCCGAAAACTCCTTCTCCTGAAATCAAAAAAGGTTCTCTCCTCCTCAAGTCTATCCCTTCAGGAGCTCACGTTACAATTGATGGAGTCGTACAAGAATCAAAAACACCGATAACCCTCAAAGATCTGGAAGCGGGAAAGACGCTGAAGATCACCTTCTCGCTGGAGAATTACAACAAGAGCGAGCGGAAAGTTGTCGTTCAATCGGATCGATCCACCGAATTGAATGTTATGCTAGATCCGATTCCTCCGCCTCCGGAAACCGCTCAACTGGAAATCCAATCGAATGTGAGGGGGGCCAAAGTGTTTGTGAATGGCAAAGAGGCGGGGAAAACCCCCTTTACTTACAAGGGAGAACCGGGAGAAGTAACCCTCCGCCTTGAAAAGAAGGGATATAAAGCTCTTGAGAAAAAAATGAAGTTGGCGCAGGGGGATGAAAAGAAAATTGTCATGACGATGGAGTATGAAACTCCGCCGGTGGTCGCTCCCCAGCCTCAACCGAAACCTCATATGGTTCCTCCCCGCCGAGAGAAGGATATCTCCACTCATGGATCGATCGGTCAGGTCAGGATTGATTCAAACCCGCGGGGGGCCGCCGTTGTTTTTGATGGAGCTAAAAGTGGAATCACTCCGATTCTCATTCCGGCTGTCTCCAAGAATAAAATGCATTCAATACGCTTGAGTCTGCCAGGATACCGAAGCTGGAGCCATTCCTTTGAACTGACGAAGAATTATGTGGAGATCAACGCCAACTTGCAACGGGAATGATAGATTGTTATAGGAGGAACATAGGGACGAATCTTGTATTGGCCCGATCAAGGGGCGATCACAAGGATTGCCCCTACACGCATCATGACTGAGAATTATAAAGAACTGGACACCAAAACCGAATTATTGCCTCCAGAAGAGACCAGAGATCTGATTTCACTGCGCAAATGCGTGCTGGCGGTCACGGAAGGACCGGCGGCAAAAATCAGATTTGAGCTCGGAAAGAAAAAAATAATCCGGATCGGAAAAAAGAACAACAATGACATTGTCATCAACGACAAAACAGTTTCGCGCAACCATGTGGAAATAGAAACAACCTCAGACAGTTTTCTTCTGCGTGATCTCAATTCCACCAATGGGACTTTGATCAACGATACGCGGGTGAAGGAGGCCTTTCTCTCCCCCGGCGATGTCATCAGCATCGGCAACACCAAAATCGTCTATCAGGCTTTTGATGAAAAAGTGCAGATGGAGCCATCCAAAAATACTTTTTTTGGAGAACTGGTCGGCAAGGGAAAAAAAATGCGGCAGATCTTCGGCGTTCTGGAGCGGATTTCTCCCACGCTGGCCACCGTCATTATTGAGGGGGAAACCGGCACCGGCAAGGAACTGGTCGCCCGGGCGATTCATGCCAATTCGCTCCGTAAGGAAAAGCCGTTTGTTGTTTTTGACTGCTCCGCCATTGCCCCTAATCTGATCGAATCGGAGCTGTTTGGACATGTGAAGGGTTCTTTCACCGGCGCCGTTAAAGACCGGCGAGGGGCTTTTGAAGAAGCCAACACCGGCACCATTTTTCTGGATGAAATTGGAGAATTGACCCTTGATCTTCAGCCGAAGTTGTTGAGAGCACTGGAACAGAGGGAAATCAAGCGGGTTGGTTCCACCCAAGCGGTCCAATTGGACGTGCGGGTAATTTGCGCCACCAATAGAAATCTCAAAAAAGAGGTGGAGGCAGGGCGTTTCCGGGAGGATCTCTATTACCGCCTGTCGGTTGTCAAGATTCAACTGCCCGGATTAAAGGAACGACTGGAAGATATTCCGTTGATCGTCGAAAAAATCCTGGCCAACGCCCGATTCAACAAAAAGCCGGATGGGACTTTTTTTGTCACGCGCGTCGAGGATGACGCGTTAAAAATTCTTTCGCGCTATCAGTGGCCGGGAAACGTTCGGGAGTTGAATAACGTCTTGGAACGGGCGATTTCCTTTGCGGAAAACGGCGTTCTCTCCGGTCAAAACATGCAGTTTGTTTTCAGCGAAGCCCACCACGACGATGAACAAACGGTCAAAACAGAAGTCGACACCAGCCTCCCTTTCAAAGAAGCCAAACAAAAGGTGGTTGAATCGTTTGAAAAGGATTATCTGGCAGATCTGCTCCAGCGGAACAACAACAATGTTTCGCGCGCCGCGAGGGAAGCCAAAATCGACCGAAAACATCTGCGCAATCTGCTCATCAAATACGAAATTATCGAAGGTTCATTGGAAGACGAAGAGGAAGATGTTATTTCCTGACGGGTCTCACCAGCTTCAGCGGACTCACCGCTTTTCTTTTCGGCAATTCTCTTTTTCCCCCCATCGCCTTGAGTTCCTTGTCCCGAGCCAGTGATCTTTTGATCGCTACCACCAAAGAACGGGCGCGGTTGGCAAAACGGTCCTTGCCGGTTTGATCGGAGAGGATCGCTTCCCTGAAATCCTCCGCCGCCTGCCGGTAGTTCTTGTTTCTCAAAAAAACTTCTCCCCGGTTGACCAGGGCATTCAGATTCTTGGGGTCCTGTTTGATCGCCTGGGAATATTGAAAGATGGCATCCACATAACGCTTGAGCTTCTGGTAGACCGATCCCAGAGCAAGATGGTGAAAATAGTTTTTGTGGTCGATAAAAGTCAGAACTTCAAAAATCTTGCGCGCCTCTTCATAGCGCCCATGCCTTAATTTGACAAAACCCATTTCCGCAACCTGACGGATTTTCTTTTGATCCAGCTTGGTCAAGGCGGCAAAACTGATTTTGCGTGAGGCAAAGGCATGCAACAGCTCGGTCACATACTTCATCCTTGTCGGATGAGGAGAGAGAAGCTTGCTTTTACCCGCTTCTTTTTTGTCCATACGGGCAAAAACACCTTCTTCTGATTTGTTTTCATCAGCCATCAAATTTTCCAATTAAAAATTAAAAATGAAAAATTCAAAAAAAAGGTACCTCATTTTTAAATTTTGCATTTTAAATTTTAAATTTTTTACGCGCTTACCGATAGATTCCGGGCAATCGCCATCTGTCCTTCTTCTTCCGCTTTGAGCAATTGGGAGAATGTTTCCAGCAAAGTCGACCAGGCATCTTCAAAGTTCTGGATCAAACTGACATAAATCTGGCGATAAGCGGAAATCTGTTCAACCCCCGCGCTGAATTCTTCCGCCGTTATTTCTCCCGATTCCAGCGCCTCCGACAGATCAGCCAACTGCTGATCCATTTCAGCCAACCCCTCCATCAGATAATTCTCGCTCGATTTCATCCCCTCCTCCGTCTCAATCAAAAAATCCCACATGCCGTCCAACCCCAGTTCTTGCGCCAAATCACGCGCCTGCTCATCCGTATATTCGGTTCCTCCGCCAAATGATTCGCTGTCAGTGGAGTAAGCGGTCAGAGCAGTGGTCACCGCCTCAGGATCAGTCGAGGAATCTCCATCAGCCTCGGCAAAAAAAGTCATCAACTCCGGACTGTCCAGAACCAGATTCTGGATAAACTCGTTTGTTTCGGCGTCCGCCGCCGCATACACGGCGTCAAAATCAATTTCGCCCACTTCGGCATAGACACTTTGAACCAGCGCCGGATCGATCATCTCCATCAACTGGAGGTAAGCCAACTGCCAGTAGGCCTGAAAGGCGGGATCGTTCAAAATGGCGGGATCCAGAGTCGATCCGTCCAGGGCTGCCGTATAGACAGAAGGATCAATTCCGTTGGCCGAACAATATTCTTCAATATACGCCTTCAGGTCGTTGATCTGATCAGTTTGGGTCGATGTATAGGTAACTGTCGTCATTTATTCCTCCATCAAGGGATTCCCATGCCCTTCGTCGATAATTTTTTTCTGCAACACCCGGGCCCTTTTCCCCCAGGAATTTTTCCCTTCGTGATCAAGCGCAATCGCCGCGGTCAGATCGTTCAAGGCGCTCTGATAATTTTCCAGATGGAGATAACATTCCCCCCGGTTGGTGAGGGAGGCAATTTCCTTGTCGTTCAAGGAAAGCGCCATGGTATATTCTTCAATCGCCTGCTCATACAGTTTTTGCTTCTGATAAACAGCTCCCAGCGCGGAGCGGTAGTACCAATTGACATGATCGATGATCGACAAACCCTTGAAAAGCGATTCGGCCAGACGAAAATCACCGGTCTGGTATTTCAAATAAGCCATACGGGCCAGTTCCTTCAACATTGATTTGGGATATCCCTTGATTTCGGCCCAGGTGATTTCCCCCTTTACAAATTTTTCAAATTTCTTGAAATCCTCCTCCTTCTTTTCGCGCGGCACCCGCGCCAGATAATCGAGCGCCTTTTCTTTGAGCTCCGGATTTTTGTCAAAGATTTTGGGTAAAATCCCCTTCCTAGATTTTTTGTTATCCCCGGTCGTCATCAGAAAACAGGGCGCTAACGCACCCGCTAACTTTAGGATATCATTTCTGTTTTCCCATGACAACCTCATTGGAGAGTCGGTTAACCAATATTCCGGTTCACCGTCCTTAAGGTGTTGGTAGACTGCTCGGAGAGATTGGAAGCCAGTTCAATCATCTGATCCAGGACATCCTGGGCATTTTGGATGAATTCTCCCATCGTGGAAAGAACGGTCGTAATCACGCTTAACTGTTGCGAGATCGCCTGAGAGTCGTACTGGGCGCTGATATCCTCCGGATCAATGTCTTCGAGCTCATCCATCAAATCTTCCATTTCGTCGTTGGAATCTTCCATTACATCCAGCGCCGTCTCCTGCAATTCCCGTGTTGCTCCCGACAAACCATAGGCAACATACATCAGAAGGGCAATGCCGGGATTTCCCATGGAAATAAAAAGGCTCATCACTTCGCTCAAATCATTCACGTTGAAAAGATTGTAAACCTCCTCAGCGGCATCTTCACTCGCATCTTCGTCAATCCCTTCCGATTCTAGGTAATCCTCAATCTGGCTAATGACACTTTCATCCGATTCACCACTGTCAGTGGAATCATCAGCACCAGTTGTTGAAGTCGTGACTCCTCCCCAGGTTAAAAAATTCTGGACCGATGCCAAATCCCCCTCGTCAAAGACCCCATTGTTGTTTCCATATAAATCACCTAGTTGTTGCAACGACTCCACCACTTCAGTCTCCCAAAGCCAGGGATAATCATCCGGGGAACCGAGATACGACTCCGGGCTCATCATGAAATCGGGCAACTGACCGGTTCCTTGAAGATAGGCGCAAATCAGGTCTTCGGTATTAAACTGGGATTCATCCCCCGTCTGGATCGCCTCCGCAATCGCATCGTAATTCACTGACCCATCGCTATTGACGTAGTATTCATTGATACTCGTCACTTCTTCATTAGTTGTGTAACTTGTAATT
This sequence comes from Nitrospira sp., assembly GCA_005240075.1. Lineage (GTDB taxonomy): Bacteria > UBA10199 > UBA10199 > UBA10199 > SBBF01 > SBBF01. Next base: position 365 of record SBBF01000102.1, on the reverse strand, counting down.
TCTGTGGCCATAAATTTTGCCTCTCTCCTGATAATTGGGGACTTTTTATATGATACCCCACTTAATACACTTAAGCAATTTGCGTGCCATAATCGGGGAGAGAATTAATAAATAATCATTAATAATTTCAATTAGTTATAAAAAAACAGACGGAGAAAAGAAGAAAATGATGGCCTAACACCCTCATTTTAATTTGAGATTTGGGTCGGGAGACCTCAGGATGGGAAAGGGCTACCTTCCAACTCGTTGAAAAGCTCTATACCGCTCGTAATCCCTCAGTTTTACCTCTTCCTGTTGCGTTTCATATTCAGTGAGGCATAGCATTTCACAATAAATGATATTTTATTCTTTTGGGATTTGAAATG
>SBBF01000021.1 GCA_005240075.1 Nitrospira sp. | reverse complement strand
CTTCCGGTGGCAGTCGAGTATAAATTGTGATGAAGCGAGGATTTGGCTTTGCCAATCCGAGCGAATCCACGGGGGGTATGGGGGCGCCGGAGGTAAAGCCCCCATTATAATAGAGGCGCTAGCTCAGCTGGTAGAGCATATCCCTTTTAAGGATAGGGTCCTGGGTTCGAGCCCCAGGCGCCTCACATGGTTAAGCGAACCGTCAGGCTTTGCCTGCGGTGAGCGCGGGGGTATGGGGGCCATTGAAGGCCCGACAAAAATTTAAGATACGAATAGAGTTACTTGTAGAGGGCCTTCAGGGCCCCCATTACAAATGTCCCCTTCGTCTAGAGGCCCAGGACACTGCCCTTTCACGGCGGTAACACGGGTTCGAATCCCGTAGGGGACGTACATCATGCGTATCCAATATGACACCATTCGAACCTGGTTTGTCAATAATTGGGAAAAATGTGCTGACTTTTCTATACCCACATTGGCGCAGAAATCTGGGACAGAAAATTGATACGAAGAGAGATTGAAAGAAATTTCTGACCGATTCGGAATCGAATCCACCATTTTCCCCCGACCGAGTGAGCAAAAATGGCGCCAGCCCTTCCCCCAAAGGGGCCCCTTCGGGGCGAGCAAAAATCCCAAAGGGCTGTCCCCATTTTTGCAGGCCGTGTGAACCCATATTTCATCTCCGTAATTTTGAATCTTGCCGATTTGAAGAGCAATGATCGCCTTGAGTTTGTCTGCTTCGGCGGGAAGATGTTGAAGGTCAACCATGCAAGATGATTAACACATCACAATCAAAAAAAATTCATCCAATACGATCATACTTCAAAAAAAGATGAGGCTTCTGAAAAACATCAAACCCAAAAAACAATTTCTCCAATTGCTCGGCTGAACCCCGAATCACCTCATCATCATGATTCTTGGGCCACCGAAACCTCTCTTTCTCCAGCCGCTTGTACCATAGGGCAAAAACGGTAATGGCATGCTCCTCGCAAAAAAACCCAACTCTCTTCCCGCTTGATGCCTGCCCTTCAATCCGCTCCCGCCAGATTTGGACTTTTGATTTTGTCGAAATGATTTCGCTCATCTGATCTCCTCTCTTAAGGAGACCTTTTAAATCATTTTATTGCCAAAGAAAAGATGGGGTTCGGGGAGCGCTTACTGATTGCCCGTACCTCTCCGCTTTTGAGACCCGAATATAAAACTCCCCACCCCTCACGCTCATCTGCAAAAAGCTGATTACCAATGAGAAATGGGATTGTTCTCGTCATCTTCACGGGATTAACTATCCTGAAAACAGCTTTGAAAGCTGGCCAATCGAATCAACCATCCCTTTCATGACCTTGTCCATTTGGGAGACAAGAACAAAGATGGCAATGTAGAGAATCAGCGGGGCAGCATAGCCGCGGATGGCAAAACCGAGTTCAAAAACATTGATCTGCGGGGCCATTTTGTTGGCAATTCCCAAAACCATATCAATCAAAAAAGCAGCAATGACTACAGGAGCGGCAATCTGCATGGCAATCACCAGGACATCCCCTGAAAGACGAACCACAAAATCAAGAAAAGGGGAAAAACCGGGAGCCAGTTGGGGGAGTTCGAGAAGAGGAACCGTTTGGTAGCTCAAGAAAAAAGCCTTTAAGAAAAGACGATGGCCACCGATGGAGAGAAAAAAAGCGATCGCCAGCCAAAAATTAAAAAGGCCAAACATGGAGACCTGCCCCAATTGGGGAACAAAAAGTTCGGCGTTCCCGCCCCCCCGCTGATGATCCACCACTCGGCCGGCCGCTTCCAGAGCAAAAAAAACCATGACCGTCACCAGAGAGATGGCAAAACCAAAAAAAATCTCCTTGAAAAAAAGGGCAATGATGACCCCTTTGTTGTCCGGAACCATTCCTTCGAGAGGGGGAACCAGAAAAGGATACAAAAAAAGGGAAAAGGCAAGAGCGGTGGCCATGCGGGCTCTTCCTGGCACCGCGCGCGAACCGAGAAAAGGGGTAAAAAGGAGCATGACAAAAATGCGGGTGAAAATAAGGGCCCAGCAGATCAGGGCAAAATAAAGATCAATTTTAATGCCGAGAGATTCAGCGAAAGAAGACATGGATACTTTATTTAATAATATCCGGAAATGTTTCCAGCAAGGTTTTGGTAAACCCAACCAGCTGGCCCATACCGGTGGGACCAAAGAGAACCAGCACTAAAACCACCGCCACCATTTTGGGGACAAAGGTTAAGGTCTGTTCCTGGATTTGGGTGGTCGCCTGCAAGAGACTGACCAAAAGCCCCACCACCATGGCGGCCAGGACCGGCGGGGCTGCCAGAATCAGGACAAGCAACAACGATTGTTTACCTATTGCCACCGCATATGCTTCCATACGTTAAATTCCTGTAGGGGCGATCCTTGTGATCGCCCGTTTTGATATTGCCCGTTTGAATGGGGCGAATACAAGATTCGCCCCTACCGAACATATCCTAAAACCAACCCCTTCGTAATTAAATACCACCCGTCATTCTTATTGGGGCCCCTTCGGCCCGTTTGTGGCTACTCGCACTTTATATTCCGGGCCTCAGATGGCCCCAAACCCCGCGCTCAGGACTGGCAAAGCCAGATCCTTCGCTTATCTCACATATCCTAAAACCAACCCCTTCGTAATTAAGTACCACCCATCAACAAGTACAAACAGCAACAACTTGAAAGGAAGAGAGACGGTGATCGGTGACACCATAAACATCCCCATCGAAAGAAGAATATTAGAGACCACCATGTCAATCACCAAAAAAGGAAGAAACAAAATAAATCCGATCTGAAACGCTTCTGTCAGTTCTGTTACAATAAACGCCGGAATGATGACTACAAAATCATTCTCCCCCAATCCTTCCCCTTCCCTATTGCCACGAAGCTGTTTGGCCAGATTGTAAAAGAGGCTTCGGTCTTTGGTGGAAGCATGCTGAAGCAAAAAACTCCTCATCGGTTCTTTGCCGGCATCTATCGCATCCTTTAATACATCCACCGAGGCCATTGATAGAATCGGCTGATTCGTGTCGGCTCCCCGAATTACATTCTCCGCACTTTTGTAAACATCCTGACCAATCGGAAGCATGATATAGACAGTCAAAATCAAGGCGAGACCAGTCACAATCTGATTGGGAGGAATCTGCTGGGTTCCGAGCGCTGTCCGGATCAGCGAAAAAACAACGGAAATTTTGATGAAAGAAGTGGTCATCATCATGAGAAAAGGGGCCAGCGACAAAATCACCAGCACCATCATGATGACAATCGGCTTCGCCACCGGCTCCCCTGAAACACCCGGCGTCATTTGAGCGATAAGAGGCACCAAGACATGGACAGAAACTATTGAATACATATTACTTCAAATCCTCTTCGTCCAAATCCATTAGTTTATTCACTTGATGATCGGTCGTCCCCACCAGCGCCCTCTTTTTTCCCACCTGAATAATGTAGAGCGCTTTGCGGGGCTCCAGCGGCAGACGTTCCAGGATGTGAACAGGGGAATCCTTTTTGGGGCGGTACCCCTGCAAGCGGGGAAGCCAGTAACGCAAAACCCAAAAAGCCAACGCAATAACCACCAGCGTTGCCAGAATCATTTTGAAGAAAAGCCACCCAAACGAAATGTCGGGAGTCATTCAGGTCACCAGTTGTTTGATTTGAATTCCCACTTTTCCATCCACCAAAACCAACTCGCCGCGCGCAACCAACTTTCCATTCACAATGAGATCAATCGCCTCTTGAGGAAGTTTTTTCAGTTCAATAATCTCCCCCGGCTTTAATCCCACCACATCTTTCAAACTCATCGATCTTTTTCCCATCACAGCCACCACCTGCACCGGCATGTCATCAGCCAGATTTTTGAGCCCCTCCTGAAAACGAGCCGGATCATCCTGAACGGGAGGAGGAGGCTTGGCTTGCTGAGAAGGAACATTCGGGGGGGGAGGCCGCTTGGCTGTCGGCTGGACAGGGGGTTTTATTGGCCCCTTGGGGGCTGGAGGGGCCGCTCCCTTGGGAGGCTGAGCCGGGGCCGGTGTTGGTTGGGTTTCCAGCCCCAATTCCCTTAACAAATCATCATCCAATGGATTATCAATTTCTTCAGGCATTAGATACCTTCCCGCTCGTCCGCCTTCGGCGGACTCGCGATGAAGGGAGCCCCCAAAGTCAGCACTGGCAGAGCCAGATGCTTCCTCAGAGGGCGCCCATGAATTTTACTCGTTAAAAACATTCTCCAATTTAACGCGGTATCTCTCCCCACTTTCAACCAGCTTTCCTTCTACACCACCGGCGGTTCCCTCCCCCAATCGAATCTTTAATGATCCCGAAATTTTTTTTCCGTCAAAATCAGAATACGCCTCATCAAGCAGTACAATATCTCCTCTTTGGATTTGGCGAACTTCCCCCGCTGTCAGCTTCACCCGCCCCACTTCTCCCCAGGCCATGATCCGGAAATGATCAAAATCGCCAAATCGCCTCTTCTTCTGATGCTGTTCCCTCTCCGACTCCCTCTGCTGAACTCCCGAAAGCAAATCAAACAACGCCGGATGAGGGAGGCAAAACCGAACATATCCTTCCGTCTTGTTGACCCGAACGCGAAACGTCAGCAACACAACCGGGTCCGCCCCTTTTTCCTGTCGGGCAACGGCATCTCCTGTGGTTAAAATTTTATCGAGTTTGAGCTGAGCGTTGGGTCGATTCATGAGCAAACCGAATTCTTTGAGCATCCGAACACAAACAAACTGCAAAATCCCTTCTTCCAGGGAGGTAATCGTCCGGAGAATGGTCGGCGCTTCCCCCGCCCCCCCCAACAGTTGATCGATCACGGCAAATGAAAAATCAGGATCGAACTCGATCATAACTTTTTTGGGAGGGACCGTCAAGGAAACCACAAAACGGACAAATT
>SBBF01000016.1 GCA_005240075.1 Nitrospira sp. | reverse complement strand
TCTCTTGATATCGGCTAAAAACCCCGATACCATCGCGGACTAATAGCAAACAACATTTTTATCACCGATCTGGTGAGCCCAAGGCTCATGAATGGTTGCGTAAAAAAAATCATCTCCCCCCAACAATCCGATAGGAGATTGTGTCAAGGCTTGACAGGGGACAGGATCAGCCCCTGTCATGAATGAAATCAAAATAATTTTCTGATGTGATAATTTGTCCCCTGATCTTGAGTTCTTTTTCGGCGGCACGCAGGGCACGATGTTCCCGGTTGGCTGTCTCCTTGTCTGCCATATCCCAGCAGACCTGGTAGAGACACTTTTTGCCATCAGGATCAAGGACCACGAAATCAACCTCATATCCATCCAGGGTACGGTAGTAAAAAAGTTCGGCGTGCCTTCTTCTCAAGTCGATATAAACAAGCGTCTCGAACAAGTGCCCCCAATCGTCCTGGACATCAAAGGCGTTAGCGCAGGCAAGTCCCGTATCGACAATATAGATTTTTTTGGGATTGGAATTTTGCTTTCGGATGGAACGTGTGTAAAGAGGGATAGCAAAGGCCAGGTAACAATCCTCAATATAACTCAAATATTCGTGAAGGGTATCCTTGCCCACACGCAGTCCCAGACTTTTCAAATCCTTGTAACATTTATGAACGGAAAGAAGTCGTCCCGAGTTTTGAATGATCATCCTGATGAGTTGCCTTAACGCAACCACGTTTCCAACTTGATGTCTTTCAATCATGTCACGATAGACGGTAATATTCAGGATTTCCTGCAACACGCGTCTGTGGTCATAATCCGATAAATGCGTTGTTTCCGGAAATCCTCCACGGCGAAGGTAGTTTTTCAGTTTTCTGAAAGAAAGATCCCTTTGCTTGGGTGAGCGCGGGCCTTTTGGAACAGGTTGTTCACCCAGAGCTTTCAAATGCTCCGTGAAACTGTAGGGAAAAATTTCGGTGGGGAGTGAACGGCCGCGCAAGGTGGTGTTAATCTCAGAACTGAGAAGCTTGGCCGATGATCCGGAAAGGTAGATCTCCACTTTCTTAGTATTGAGCAAACGACGGATGACAACAGGCCATCCTTCCACATTCTGAATCTCATCAAAAAACAAATGGCAGGTCAGGTCGTGGTTTTCAGGAAACAGGGAATAAAAGGCATCCACCAGCTGTCCCATATTTTGTGCGTTTAGAGGCGGTAGTCTTTCGTCCTCAAAATTTAGGTGCAAAACCCGGTTCCGGGACAGGCCCTGATCCAGAAGCTTCCGGATATGCTGAAATAGAAAAAAGGTTTTTCCAGAGCGACGCATGCCGATCGCAACATTGATTTTGCCAGGGATGTTGTGAAAAGAAACAGAACGCTCAATAACCGAAGGGAGGCCCTTGTCCCAAAACTCTCCCAAAATTGTTTCAATCAATTTTTGCATGGGGACTTTAATGTATCATTATCTATAAGGATACTTTATTATAAATGTGTCATTATGAGCAAGTATATATTTTAATTGATCGGTTTTTGAGCTGGCAAACCATCATCTCCCAACAATAATCCGATGTTCTATTTCCAAACGTTCTTCACGTTCCAAGCCGGCCAGCAGGGGAGAAAAAATAGAAGATGAAACAGAAGACTTTAAAGGGTCCTCGCCAATCGTCCAACCCCTCTCATCGGACCCCCTCGATGAGCAATAAAACGAGCCCCTCTCGCATTTTTTGTAAGTCGTGCTTGAGGCGATCGTGTTGGAGAATCACCCGGTTTGTCAGTCTGCGTTGAACCCCCACCCCCTTCATCCAGAACCACAACTGCGGTCTGATCCAACAGATCAGACGGGATGCTGAAATGAACGCTGGTCCCCTTCCCCAATTCTGATTTGACTGACAAAACATCCCCTTTTAATGAGCGGATTCTTTGAAAAGCACTATGGACCCCCACTCCGCTTCCAGGAATTCCAGAAGCGACCGCTTCGGCTGATCGGGCATGGAGTTGTCCATACCTCCGTAGAAAAGACCGGGTCATTCCCATTCCATTATCTTTGACTCCGATAACGATCTGATCTCCTCTCAACCTCGCCACAATTTCCACATGCCGTTCCCCCCCCTCGCCTGATGGGCGATGATACTTGATGGAGTTGGAGACAAAATTTCCGATAAGCCGGTCAAAAGCACGCGCCCGGGAGGGGTACAAAAATTGACTCTGTTCCAGAGCGGAATCAATGTCTAAGCGAAAAGCAATTGCATGCGCTGTCTTGGCCTCAACAAGTCTTTTAATAATTCCCGAAAGGAGGAGATTATTTTTCAATCCATCCAAATAACACTCGCTATTGTTTGACAGCGCCTCGTTAATTCGTTCCAGTGTTCCCAGCAGGACTTGCAAATGGCCGTTAAAATCGTGGACCAACTGCTTAAGTTCGGCAGCCTCTGTTGAATTATCATTGAAAACCGGTAAACGAGAACGAATCGTGGCACTATCAGAAATACAATGATCCACCATCAATCTCAATTTTCCTGTTATATTGTTGAAAATTTTTTTTCTTGCTTCCGGGTCAGGCCATTGGGAAGCGGGATTAATGTCTGCTTTTGCAAGCTCTTCGTAGACCTGATTGGCCAAGCGGGATGAAATTTCCCAAAAACGTTCATATATTTCGATGAGGATCAAAACCAGTTCGTGTGGCTTTTTTCTTTCTGCAAAAGGATCAGTGGTAAAAAGATGCTTCAACGCAGGGGGGAGCAATAAAATGACTCCTCCGCGAGCATCAACATGAACATAGGAACTGGCACCAGGATCAGCCGGAATTTCCGGCTCAACCCTCATTTCAGCAGGATCAGATTCGACAGAACCAACCAAAGCGTCCCCTGATCCTGGCGGTGGAATAGGTCTCATATTTCCCTCTCTTGACCATTACAATGGTGGACTGGCCGCTGGCCTCCCCTTTATCCAGCACTCAAAGCTTTGAGTGCTGGATAAACCCCCTGGATATTCGCTCAGACTGGCAAGGTCAGCTCTTCGCCCATCCATCATACATGCCCATTTTGTCAATACCCCATTCTCGGCAAAAATCCAGAAAAGTTGCTAAAAAAAATCAAAAGGGGTAGGGGGGGTAAGCGAGCAATCCGGCTTAGCCGGTTGTTCGCACGGGATTTGGGCCATCTGAGGCCTGAAATTTATAACGCGAGTAGCTACAACGGGGCCGAAGGGGCCCCAAGTCTCATGCTCTCTTTGTCCCTTTTTTGCCTTATATTCTACCTGGCTCCCGCCCTTGGCTTGAGCCTTCGGGGGCTTGCCACCCTTTATTCCCTTGTTTTTCTGATGAAGCGAATGATTTGGAAAAAAACCCCCTCCCCCGCCGTGCTGGAAACTTTGAATCAAAAAAGCTTTGTTAAAAAACAGGGGAAGAAAATTCTTGAAAAAATAAACAGGGGGTTGGGGATGTTTGAGTATTTTATAAGACCTCCTAGGAACCTTGTTTTCGGATGGTTGTTCACCTTTCTTTTTGCCATCCATTCTCTTAAACTCCTGGTGGGAGAAGTCACCGCTCAGGAATATGCCAATCTGGGATTTCCGATTCTCATCTTGTCGCTGACCTGGTGGAGCCGGTACACCGAAATTATCGCCAGTCTCCGCCTAGCCGAATTTCTGCGCAGAAACCCGACCATGCATCCGCAAAGTTATTTCGACGCCGTTTACCAGACACGCGGCCCTTTTTTTAATGATCTGCCCGATCCGATGACTGTAACAACGGTTACCCCTCAAAAAGTTTCTTTTAGGAAAGAAAAGAGGGCCCGTCAGAGCCATTTTTTGCTTTTGTGGGCCGTGGGAGACACCATTCATCTGGCCCACACGAGCCTCAAGTCTCTCTGGTATATGGGGAGTGAATTTGCCCGGGAAGTTTTTGACGCGATGGCCAGCATGTGGGGGAAGAGATTGATCCAGCTTTTTCATGCCAGCCTTGAAGTGGAAGGGGGAGAAAAACTGGAAAATCTTCCCGGAAAAATTCTGCTTGTCCCCAATCACAAGAGCCAACTCGATTTTGCCCTCTCCTTTTTTGCCTTGAGCCATATACGCCTCCCGTCCGGTCGCGGCATCCGCCCCCGCTTTATCGTAGCGCGGGACCATTTTCTGGATAATCCATTCGTCTACCGCATTGTCGGCGTGGGACGGTTGATAGAAACAGTCGACATGGTTTTTATCGACCGCAAAAAATCAAAGAGGGGATTTGAAAATTTGAAGCAGGCGGCCGAATCGCTGGCTGTCAAAGAAATAGACATTGCAATTTTTCCGCAGGGGACGCGGGCTGAAGGGAATCTCGATCGTTCCGGAAAAAGAAGAGACGCCGGTTATTACACGACGGTTCCTCCAAAGGATATCGAATCGGATTTGGGGCATTTAAGAAAGGGAACCGCCTTTCTGGCGGCTGACACGTTGATTGAACTCTTTAAGGGAAGTGGCAAACCTCTCCATCTTGTCTTTATCGGAATATCGGGAACCGCGACCGCCATGGCAAAACAGTCGTTGGCCATCCAGACCGAAACTGAGATCATTTTCAGGATTGGCGATCCTCTCACCCTTGAGCCTACTCTTGCGCAGGGAATCGTCAAGCCGGATGGATCGCTGGCTCAAACCGAACCGGAAAAAAAATATCTGGAACTGGTGGAGGAGATTCAACAAAAAATCGATCGACATCTGGTCGCCTCCCTCCAGATCCATGACAATCTGCGTCACCGTTTTCTGCTCGATCTGCAGGGATATTTCAGATACTCGCAGGACAAAATCAGGCAGGCGGAAGAATCGCTCGACCGATTATCCGCAAGCAGTACTCTTCCCTATCAAATCCTGGACCGAATTTATGCCTGCTCCGTTAATGAGTGGAACCCCTTTCTCTCAGAATTCTCCCAACTCCTTCTCGAAGGAGGGCCGGTCAAAAAACTGGAAGGTTTGAGAAAACAGGTAACCATTCGCTTGCTGGAAGGACTGCAGAAAAAGGTACATGGAAAAAGGGTGAAAAAGAAGGAACTCCAAGGAAAAAATTAAGAGCCGACTCAATTTCAGCCCGGCGAAACATCTCCTGAATTTTGGCAATTTTCGGGTTTTTATTTTTAAGAGAAATCAATTTGTTAAAATTCCACATTTCCTCCAACCACTTCAGTTTTTTTTCGGCAGGAACCCGCCTATAATCCTTTAAGTTTTTGATGACTTCTTTTTTTCATTTTTTGTTTCTGCACCCCCCATCGACGGCTTCGATGTCGACTGTTTCTTTAACTAAAGTTGACTGTTTCTTAGCTCTATCTGCAGGCGCTCATTGGGGGGGCCAGTCGGGCCACCCATCACTGACCGATTGTTTTCTAATCCCTTTTGCACTTGCCGTCAAAAAATAAAAAAGTTACTGGTTTGCAGTATGTCAGAGATCATTTGGAAACCGTCCCAAGAACTTCTTCAAAATTCCAACATCGCCCGGTTTATGAAAAAAGAAGGAATTGATGACTACGATTCCCTCATTCAAAGATCTCAAGAAAATATCAGCTGGTTTTGGGATGCCTGTCTCAAAGACCTCAGCATCGAATGGTACAAACCCTACACGCAGACTGTCGAAGGGGAACTTCCATGGACTTCCTGGTTTGTCGGAGGGCAAATCAACATCGTCCAGAATTGCCTCGACAAACACCTGCAGAGCGATTCCCAAAATAAAATAGCTTTTATCTGGGAGGGGGATTGCGGCGCCGTTAAAAAAATCACCTATGCCGAACTTGCCTCTCAGGTCAACCGGTTTGCCGGAGGACTCAAATCTCTGGGAATCACAAAAGGGGATTGTGTCGGCCTTTATATGCCGATGATTCCCGAAATGGTGGTCGCTTTTTTTGCAACACTGAAAATCGGTGCGGTGGTGATTCCGATCTTTTCCGGTTTCGGTCCGGAACCGACCGCCATTCGCCTGGACGATGCCAAGGCCAAAGTGCTGGTCACCGCAGACGGCGGTTTGCGTCGGGGAAAAAAAATTCAGACCAAAAGACTGGCGGATGAAGCGCTCAAACATGTTCCTTCCATTCAGCATGTCATCGTGGCCAAACGTTTGTTTGAAGAGATCCCCTGGACGGAAGGGAGGGATATCTGGTTTGACGATCTTCTGGAAAAAGGGGCCCCCCAAACCGACACAGAAATTTTGGAGGCTGAAGACCGCTCCCTCATCATCTACACATCCGGCACTACCGGCAAACCCAAAGGAACAGTTCATACTCATGCGGGAGCGCTGGCCCAAATGGCCAAGGAAGTCAGCTATTATATGGATTGCAAGAAAGACGATCTCTTTTTCTGGTTGACTGACATCGGCTGGATGATGGGACCCTGGGAAATGATTGGCGTCACCCAGCGGGGAGGGGCTTTTGTTGTTTTTGAAGGGGCCCCCGATTATCCCAAACCTGATCGGCTCTGGGATATGATCGAACGGCATCAGGTCACCATTCTGGGCATCTCCCCCACAGCCATTCGTCTGCTCAAAAAATCGGGGAGTTCGTTTGTTGACCCACACAATCTCTCCACTCTCAGAATTCTGGGTTCAACCGGTGAGCCATGGGATCCGGAATCTTACCTGTGGTATTTTGAAAAAATCGGAGGGAGGAGATGCCCGATTATCAACATTTCGGGGGGAACCGAAATTGTGGGATGCCATCTTTCCCCTCTTCCCATCTGCGAATTAAAACCATGCACTCTTCGAGGACCAGGGTTGGGAATGGATGTAGATGTGTTTAACGAGGAAGGAAAACCGGTTCGGCAGGAAGTGGGCTATCTGGTCTGCAAAAAACCGGCTCCGTCGATGACCAAAGGATTTTTGAATGATCCGCAACGTTATCTGGACACCTATTTTTCCAAATGGCCCAAAATCTGGAATCATGGCGACTGGGCTTATGTGGATGAGGATGGATTCTGGTTTTTGCGGGGACGGGCGGATGACGTCATCAAAGTTTCAGGCCACCGGACCGGCCCCGCTGAAATCGAATCAGCCATCATGGATCATGCGTCTGTTGCGGAATGCGCCGCCATTGGGGTCCCTCACGACATCAAGGGGGAATCGATCGTCTGTTTTGTGGTTTTAAAACCGGGCTCTCTTTCTTCACCCGTTCTTCAACAGGAGCTTAAAAACCAGGTAGCGGCCAAACTGGGAAAAACCTTAACCCCCGACGAAATCAAATTTGTAGCCTCCCTTCCCAAAACCCGGTCGGCCAAAATTGTCCGGGGAACGATCAGGAAAAAATATTTGGGTCACCCCCTGGGGGATCTCTCCTCCATTGAAAATCCGGAGGCTCTGGAAGCAATTGTAAAAGGATAAAAAAATAGAAATCCTTATGCCCTCAAAGAACAGTGCATGTGATCCACTCGTGAGCTTTATACTTTTTTACTGTGGTGTGTAAAATAATGAAATTAAGATGGCTCGTTATCTTCTCAATCAGATCAAAAGGGATCTCGAAAAAAAAATGGTGTTTGTGGGAGGCCCCCGACAAGTTGGCAAAACAACTCTGGCCAAAACCTTGTTGGGAGATGCACCGGGGTATTTGAACCGGGACATTGGTCGGGATCGCGAAAAGATTCTAAAAAATGAATTCCCTGATGCTCCCCTTCTGGTGCTTGATGAAATCCACAAATACCGTTCGCGTGACGGAATTCGAGTCTCGTCCGCCCTGAAGTTATTGCAAGATCTGGTTTAAGTGTTATGCCCCAAAATACTCATTGAAATGGAGGGCGGCTTTTGTGAACGGTCAGCAGGAATTTTCCCCTTTTGGCCAGCAGATCTTCAATTTTTGTTAGTTGCTTTTTTTCATATCCATTCAGATCAGGATCCTGTTTTTGAACTTCCACAACATAGGCTCTCATAGCTCGCAAAGTAACAATGACAAACTTCAGATCATCCGATGGAAGCGCATGAATCGTCCTGAATGTCTTGGCGGTAAACGGTTTTGTCCATCCATCGGAAGGGAGGTGCGTTAAATCGTCCGCATTAAGAATAAGAGAGATTTCCCAGCCAACTGTCAGTCCAAATTGATAGAGGGGGGGTTCGTCAAACCGAACCGTGGGGTAGGTTTCTCTTTCAAACTCCCTGATAACTTTCAATTGATCCGGCGAGAGATGGAGAGTGTCCTGATCAACAACAGGAGGAGAGCTATTTTCAACGGACCTCATCAAGAGCGCTTGAATCCGCTTATTGAGATAATCCGGAACCCGATCGTAATGAAGCTCCTCTCCCCTGAACAAAAACGAGGCCCCTTGAAGATCAGGATGAGCCATCAACCAGACTTCGTCCATTTTTCGAATTAAATTTTCTTCATAGAAACGGTGGGTTTTTGTTTCCGCCCCCTCTCTGATCAACACAAGTTCCAACCGTAGATCCAATAATCTGTCAAATAATGGCACAGACTCCCCTCTTCCGAGTTCTTCCATGCAGGCTTCAGCCTTCAGTTCCAAAAGGCGCTCTGCAAGTCTTTTGTCCAGCCAATCTATTTTTTTCTTAACTTGATCCGGATCTATTGTTGCGTTTCAGGTTCTTTGAGACAAAAAATTTCAGAATAAATGAGATATAACATAGTCTTATACGTTATTGCAGAGAAGTAGCTCTTTTCCCACCCCGAAGGG
>SBBF01000006.1 GCA_005240075.1 Nitrospira sp. | reverse complement strand
CCCTCCACCGGCAAAGCCGGATGGAGCCTCCCCCTCACTGAAGCTACAGAATTTATTCTTTTACCCAACACTTCCCTCCAAACTGACTCCTAAAAGTTTCTGAGCTTCTACGGCAAATTCCATCGGAAGCTCTTTAAAAACCTGTTTGCAAAATCCATTAACGATCATGTTCACCGCGTCTTCCTGAGACAGCCCCCGCTGACGAAGATAGAAGAGTTGATCTTCGCTGATTTTCGAAGTGGTCGCTTCATGTTCCAGATGAGCTGATCGATTTTTGACCTCCAGATAGGGAAACGTATGGGCCCCGCAGAGATCGCCGATTAAAAGGGAATCACACTGGGAATAATTTCGGGAGCCTGCTGACCCCTTCATGATTTTAACAAGCCCCCGGTAGCTGTTTTGACCATGTCCTGCTGAAATTCCTTTGGAGATGATGGTGCTTTTTGTATTTTTTCCAATGTGGATCATTTTAGTCCCGGTATCGGCCTGCTGGTAGTTGTTGGTTAAAGCCACGGAATAAAATTCTCCCACGGAGTTATTTCCCTGCAAAATACAGCTCGGATATTTCCAGGTGATGGCCGATCCTGTTTCCACCTGCGTCCAGGAAATTTTGGAATTTTCCCCCACACATTTTCCTCTTTTGGTTACAAAATTAAAAATTCCTCCTCTCCCTTCCTTGTCTCCCGGATACCAGTTCTGGACGGTTGAATATTTAATTGTTGCGTTGTCCAACGCCACAAGCTCTACAACGGCGGCATGCAGCTGATTTTCATCCCGCATGGGGGCGGTGCAACCTTCTAAATAACTCACGTAAGCTCCCTCATCAGCGATAATCAAAGTCCGTTCAAATTGTCCTGTTTCCGAAGCATTGATTCTAAAATAGGTTGATAGTTCCATCGGACAACGGACCCCCTTGGGGATGTAGCAAAAAGAGCCATCGGAAAAGACCGCCGAATTGAGTGTTGCAAAAAAATTGTCAGTATAAGGGACGACGCTTCCCAGATACTTTTTCACAAGATCAGGATGTTCCTGGACCGCTTCGGAGAAGGAACAAAAAATCACTCCCAGTTCTTTTAATTTTTCTTTAAACGTTGTTGCCACAGATACGCTGTCAAACACGGCATCTACGGCCACACCGGTTAACCGTTTTTGCTCATCAAGCGAAATGCCCAGCTTTTCAAATGTGGCCCGGATTTCCGGATCAATTTCGTCTAAGCTTTTCGGCTTCTTTTTGGGGGCTGAATAATAATAGCTGTCCTGGTAGTCGATTTTGGGATAACGCAGATTGGCCCAGTGGGGCTCCTTCATGGTCAGCCAATGACGATAGGCTTTGAGTCTCCAAGCCAACATGAATTCCGGCTCATTTTTTTTGGCTGAAATCAGGGTGATGATTTCTTCGTTCAAACCTTTCGGAAAAAGATCGGTCTCAACGTCAGTTACAAAACCATATTTATATTCCTGATTGGTTAGGTCCTGAATGGCTTGGTTGGATTCTGTCATACGTTGATCACCTCCTTTGATGGAATGGGGCTCTTCTTTTTTGCCAAGTCGGCAATCGTAGTCTGCGTTAACAATTCATGGATTTTATGATTCAACTCATAAAAAGGATCTTTGATGGTGCATCCATCCCACTGGGGGCAATCGATTTTAGCTTCTTTAAAACAGTCGGCGAAGGCGACCGGTCCTTCAAAAACAGCCAGAATGTCAGCCACGCTCATATCGTGGGGACGTTTGGCCAGCAGATACCCCCCCTTTGTTCCATGAATTGCCTTGATAAAACCCTTGTTGGCCAGTTGTTGCATGATCTTGGCAAGAAGGGGATAGGGGATATGATAGGTCTCTGAAATTTCACGCGTATTGCTGTGTCTGATTCCTTCCGCTTCCAACAAACACATATGTTCAATGGCTAACAGGGCGTATTCAGTTTTTTTATTGATTCGAAGCATACTCTAATATAAGACTATTTCAGTCCTATATAGATGTCAAGAGTCAATCTAATTCAATTCTTGCACCCCTTTTTGTTCTGAGCGATAGTGGCACCCCTGTATGCGCCGCTTTCCGGACAAATCAGGCCACTTTGGAATTTTTGGGGGGAGGTATGTCTCTGAAACCCTCATGCCAGCGTTGAAAGAGCTGGAAGAAGTTTATCGGCAGATTGATTCTTCTTTTCATCAGCAATTTGATTATTACGCCAAAAATTATGTCGGCAGGCCCACCCCTCTTTATTTTGCAGAACGACTGACTCAAAAACTAGGAGGGGCTAAAATTTATTTGAAACGGGAAGATCTCTGTCACACGGGGGCGCACAAGGTCAACAATACGCTTGGCCAATGTCTCCTGGCCAAAAGAATGGGAAAGCCGCGCGTGATTGCGGAAACGGGCGCTGGTCAGCATGGCGTGGCCACAGCCACGATGTGCGCCCTTCTTGATTTGGAATGTGTGGTTTACATGGGGGAGGAAGATATTCGCCGGCAGTCATTAAATGTTTTCCGAATGAAACTTCTGGGAGCCCAAGTGGTGTCGGTCACTTCGGGAACCCAGACCCTGAAAGATGCGATGAATGAGGCGCTGCGTGATTGGGTCACCAACGTTCGGACGACTCATTACTGTATCGGAACGGTGGCAGGTCCTCATCCTTATCCGATGATCGTCCGCGATTTTCAGTTGATCATTGGTCGTGAAACCAAAAAACAGTTGAAACAACTCAAAGAAAAAAATCCTGATTATCTCATTGCCTGTATTGGCGGCGGATCGAATGCCATGGGGCTTTTTTATCCTTATTTGAAAGATTCATCAGTCAAATTCATCGGTGTGGAAGCGGCCGGGGAGGGGGTTACGACCGGAAAGCATGCTGTTTCAATCGGAGCGGGGCGCGTGGGGGTTTTGCATGGAAACAAAACCTATCTTTTGCAGGACAAAAATGGCCAGATTTTACCGACCCACTCCATCTCGGCAGGCCTTGACTATCCTGGTGTGGGGCCGGAGCATTCCTTTTTTAAAGAGACCGGGCGGGCGACGTATGTTTCGGTGACTGACAAGGAGGCGCTGGCCGGTTTTAAATTATTGACTGAAACGGAGGGGATTATTCCTGCTTTGGAATCAGCCCATGCCATTGCGTATCTCTCCAAAATGATCAGGCGTACCAACAAAGACGAAGTGATTGTGGTCAATCTCTCTGGCCGGGGGGATAAAGACATGAATACCGTCGCCAACGCGATGGGGGTGAAATTGGAGTAAGTTTTTTAAAATGGGCAGCATTACAAAAAAGTTCAAAGAGCTTAAAAGAAGAGGAAAAAAAGCGCTGATTCCTTTTATCACCGCGGGGGATCCTTCTTTAACGGTCACCGAAAAACTGGTTTACACGTTGGAAGAATCGGGGGCTGATCTTATTGAACTGGGAATCCCTTTTTCCGATCCGATGGCCGATGGTCCGGTGATTCAGGCCGCTTCCGAACGGGCTTTAAAAAATAAAGTGACTCTTTGGGATGTTTTGTCTCTCGTTTCACGCATCAGAAAAAAAAGTCAAGTTCCTCTTCTCCTGATGGGATACTACAACCCGATTTTTGTGATGGGGCTTGAACGGTTTGCTGTAAAAGCGGGCCAGGCCGGGGTGGATGCGGTTTTAATCGTTGATTTGCCGCCGGAAGAAGCAGGTGATTTAAGGAAGGAGCTCAAAAAAAACAAAATCGATCTGGTTCATCTGTTGGCCCCTACTTCTGACGAAGAACGAATTAAAAAGGCGGTCAGGAGCGCTTCCGGTTTTATCTATTATGTGTCGTTGACCGGGATAACGGGAGCTCGTCTCACCGTGAGCGACGAAATCAGGCAACAAATCGAAAAAATCAGGCAATCAACCGCGCTCCCTGTTGCGGTGGGATTCGGAATTTCAAAACCGGAGCAGGCCCGTCACATTGCGGATGGAGCGGATGGGGTTGTTGTCGGTTCAGCGTTGGTCAGAATCATTGCCAGTGAAGGAAAGAAGGCCTCCCTCTTCCCAAAAGCCGGAAGATTTATCTCCTCTCTTCGAAAGGCCATCGACCGGTAATTTTTTGTAATTCTTTTTTGTTGACTCCCTTTTATCCAAAAGGCATTGATCGATCGGGAGGAATTTGATGATTACTCTTTTTTATCTTTCCATTAACGCTCTTTTTTTTATTTTTCTATCGGCTCTGGTGATTCGGGCCCGGCTTAAAAATCAGGTCCCTCTGGGGGATGGAGGGAATAAGGTTGTACTCAAAGCAATACGCATTCATGGGAATGCCGCCAACACTTTTAAAATCAACCAGACGATGAGTCAAAACAGCTTGAAGCCCGGTATTTATCTGGCCAACATCATGGCCAACGGGCAGACCTCCCGGATTGTCTTTACGGTGAAGTAGAATTATTGACACATTTTTTGAGAGAGGAGATTTTTCATTCGGAGCAGGAAGTCAAAGCGGTCGTGGCCCATGAAATGGGACATCTGGTTCATTGGGATATGGTTCTCATGACGGTGGCCCAGATGGTGCCGCTGATTCTTTATTATATTTACAGAACGTTGATCCGAATGAAAAGCCGCGGCCGTGATAAATCAGCCGGTGCGAGGTTAGCTATCGCTCTCGGAGCCTATATTCTTTATATCATCAGTGAATATATCGTTCTCTGGTTTTCACGGACGCGGGAATATCATGCCGATCGTTTTGCCGGCGAAGTAACGGGCGATCCGAATGCCTTGTCGCAGGCGCTGGTTAAAATCGCCTATGGTTTGGCAGGGGCAGGGAGCAATCAGTCAGCCGAGGCACAAGAAAACCGGCGGCCTGTGGCCCAGGGGGCCTTGGCCGCCCTGGGAATTTTTGATCAGAAAGCGGCCTTATCGCTGGCGCTTGTTTCGTCGGCGGGCGGCGCATCGCACGAAACATCAGGATCATCTACGGCGATTAATGCAGAGCTCCTGTTCCTTACCTTGAAATGAGGGAGTTTGTGGTGGATGGACAGACCAAACGGCTTTACTCCTATCCGGTCCGATTGGTCTGGAATATTCTGCTGATCGTGGGGGGATTTGTTGCTGCTGTGGTGGTTTAAAAAATGTAGCCGTGGGCGTCAGCCCACGGTAATATATCAAGCACCATAAACCGCCCCATCGGGGTGGGGGAATCAAATTGGTTTCCCTTCAATTCCACAAAAACCGTTCGTCAAATTCGATGTTGTTCCATTTCAACAATTCCAGATATTCTTCCTGAAATGTTTTCTTGCAATGATGAGATTCCTGATTGTGAATGTATTGAATAACCTGAT
Organism: Nitrospira sp.; assembly: GCA_005240075.1. Classification (GTDB taxonomy): domain Bacteria; phylum UBA10199; class UBA10199; order UBA10199; family SBBF01; genus SBBF01. The sequence goes on along the minus strand of SBBF01000006.1, from coordinate 161 downwards.
TCAATGAGGACTCGCTGACGGTAAAAGCCCCGTAACCATTCTGCCAGGCGAATTTACGATGACCCCGGTGGCCACTCAAAATCCCCCATCTATGGCCACCTCAAATTCCCCCATCTGAGCACTGACAAATAAAGTGTCGGAAGATTGACAACAGGACGTTT
>SBBF01000027.1 GCA_005240075.1 Nitrospira sp. | reverse complement strand
CCCGGATCCGGGAGGAAATCAGCAAGAAACCCCCTTTTAGCCCCAAAGATCTGGCCGTCAACGGCCACGACATCATCTCTTTGGGCTTTCAACGGGGGCCAATTATCGGTACAATTCAAAAATTCCTGGTGGAAAAAGTTCTGGATGAACCAGAGTGGAATGAGAAAGAAAAGCTGATGGCCTTAATCAGGGAAAATTTTAAATGAAAAAAAAGAAAAAAAAAGGGGAGAGAAAATGGACCCAGGAGGATTTTGTTGAATCCCTCGACAAAGTCATGAAACAGCAGGAAGAGGAAGATCCCAAATTCAAAAGGGTCCATGCCCGGTTTGAGCCGGAATGGAAGACCGCCACCCAACTGATCCGTCAGCTCTTTAAGGCAGGCGATGAAAAAGAGGAAACGGTGGTCATTGAAAAAATAGCCTCCCTCGGAGAAAAAATGATCTATCCCCTTATTGAAGTTCTGCTGGTTTTTAAAAAGGTTCAAAGCAGGAAAAATTTCCTTTTACGACGATGATCGAGCGAGCCGGATACCAGCGATGACATTTCGGTGGTGGGGAAGATAGAAATTGCGAAAGGTATTTCGAGTGGTCCAGGGGGAGGTGGCCCAAGAGCCCCCTTTGAGGATTTTAAATTCGTCTCCCATAAAAATTTTCGAGTATTCTGCATAAGGGTAAGCCTTAAAACCGGGATAGGGCTTAAAAGGGCTTGAGGTCCATTCCCAGACATTTCCGATCAATTGTCTGACCCCCAGGAGATTATCCCTTTCCTGATAAGCCCAAACAGGCGCCAAGGGACCTTCACTCGCACTCAAACCGTTCAGATTTAAGAGTGCCTCCTTGAGGCCCGGCTCGGTATTTCCCCACGGGTAGATTCGGGTTTCGTACCCCTTGTTGCTCAAAGAGGCGGCCCGCTCCCATTCCTCTTCGGTTAAAAGTCTTTTTCCCCTGAATCGTGCATAAGCGACTGCCTCATGCCAACTCACATGAGAGACCGGTTCACTGAGCTTCAACGGCATGATCTTTCCTCCAAAAGATTTGCGAAGCCATCCCTCATGGGGATCGTAGCGCCAATAATCAGGGGAGGTCACTTGGTTGAATTGAATCCACTGCCACCCTTCTTCTGTCCAATAGTCTCGATGACGGTATCCTCCGGCTTGGATGAACTCGAGGTATTCCTGATTACTGGTTTTAAAGCGGTCCATAAAAAAACGGGGGACAAAAACTAAATGGGCCGGTTTTTCATTGTCATAGGAAAAGTGAGATCCGGAAGCTCCCATCCAGAATTCTCCTTCAGGAATTTCGACCATTTCTCCCGGGAACCATTTGTCAGGCGTCCCCTGTTCTTTAGAGGATAAAGAATTCGTCTCTGGAAATGCAGGATGAGCAAAGGCCAAAAGCGAGCCAAGAGTGATCACCATAATCTCGCGATGTTGAAGCTCATGGTTTAAGACCAGGTCAAAGACAAAACCATTTTTTGTTAAAGGATTATCAGAATCGAAATCCGCTTTTTCAAGCTGATAGAAGGTTCTCTGGTGGATCCCCTCCCTATAGCCGATGAGTTCAGCACCATACGGAAGTTTCATGACCTGGCGGGTTCTTTTGTGGTTTTTTTCATTGTCAAAGATGAGATCGCTTCCAGGACAGCTTTCTTTTTCACCAAACCTGTTTCTTAAAACCCAGAGTTCCTCAAACCAAGCAGAATGCCCCACATCCCAAACCAGCGGGCCGCGCAGTTCATCCAACTGAATCCGCGTTTCATTCTCCGTCAATCCTTGAAGGAGGGTCAAGAGTTGCTGATGCGCGCTGTTCAATCGATTAAAAAGCCTCTCTTTGATTTCTTCTTCCCTTTGCAAGCGGTCCATGACTAAGGTAGAAAATTACCATTCCTTTCAGGAAAGGCAATTTTTAAGTGAAGCGAGAGTTCTAATGCCATCAAAGGATGAAATTCTAACATTTCGAAGAGGCTTGCCTTGTTACAAAGGAATAGCCCGCAAAAGCTGGGAAGGGGGACGGGGTGAATTGACTTCTTTTTCCTCTGAGAGTTTTCCTCAAGATTTCCAGAAGGAGGTGAGAGAAGGACTTCACGCGGCTGATAAGTCGATCCCTTGTCGATATTTTTATGACAGAAGAGGCTCCCGTCTTTTTGAGCAGATTGGCCGTCTCCCTGAATATTACCTGACGCGAGTAGAAAGAAGAATTTTGAAGAGCTACGCTCCCCTTTTGGTGAAAAGGATCATCCAGGATCGATCCGTCTTGGAATTGGGAGGTGGAAACGGGGAGAAGATTTTTTCTCTTTTTAAGAGTTGTCCTCGTAGGAAGAGGTTCAAACACTACATCCCTTTGGATCTTTCCAAGGCGGTCCTTGAATCATCGATTCCCGTCCTTTTAAAGAGAGATCGTTCTCTCTGGGTGACCGGTCTCCATGCCAATTATGAGGAAGCTTTTAAGCTTCTGGGAAACGGAAATAAAACGCACCGTGTCCGAAATCCCTTAGTCCTCTTTTTTCTCGGATCCAACATTGGAAATTTTCTCCCTCACCAAAGGAGATTTTTCTTGAGTCAGATTTCTTCTTTTCTTTCCCCTTCCGACCGATTTGTGTTTGGGGCTGATCTTAAAAAAGATCGTTCTGTTCTGGAAGCGGCTTACAATGACAAACAAGGAGTGACAGCGTTTTTTAATCTGAATATTCTCAGTCGAATGAATCGGGAATTGAACAGCAATTTTAACCCCAAGGCTTTTCGCCATGTCGCTTTTTATCATGAGAAGGAGGGGAGGATTGAGATGCATCTGGAAAGCATAAAAAATCAGAAAGTAAGGATCGGGACAGATGAAATTTTTTTCAAAAAGAGGGAGACGATCCACACAGAAAATAGCTACAAATTCAGCATAAAAGATTTGGACAAGGAACTTCTCCACTATGGGTTACAGGTCGAGGTTTTCTTTACAGACCCGAAAGAATGGTTTGGTCTCTGGGTACTTGCGCGCAATCAGAGTTTGCCGAATTCAACATAGTTAGTCTAGCCCGATGGAAGGCCTCCAATTCAGAGTTTGCACACACAACTGTTTTAAGTTCCCTTAAAACTGTTTCGAGACAAGTAAATGGAATGGCGCAGTAGGCCTCCCCATCTTGAGCACCGGTATAGATTCTATTTCCGATACAGGCAAAGCTGACCGCCACCCTACCCGACTCGATAGACAAGGGAATGATGGCGCAGGTGGGTCGGCCTCGGGGTGCCATTTCTAAAATCGCACCCGCGGCCGTGGCCGCCTCTGTCATCAGCATGAGTTGCCTGGCACTACCACGCAGTAGCACCACGTCGGGATCTTCAGGGAGATTCGCAAGTGGTCCATAGACCACAAACCCAAACACCTGCTTCCGTCTGGGAATGTGAGGGACCTCTTCCTTGCGGATATACCCCAAAGCGACCATCCTCTCCACCATCCCTTCCAATTCACTCTCCACAGCCGAGGGGAGTTCGACATGGTGAGTCCAGGCACCAATCGGACAGTGATAGTGGTCAGAGGCCTCTGTGTAGAAAATTTGTCCCTCTGTTGCTGATTTCCAGTAACTGCAGCTGGCAGGCCCTGGACTTGTAACCCTGGGGAGATCTTGAGGACGTTTATCGACAAAGCCGATACCGACCGGATTCGTATCCAGCCCAAGAAGTTCTTTTAAGCTTTCACCATATTTCGTTCGTTTGTTGGAGAGGGTCTTGTTCATGAATTTTTTCTCCTTTAATATTAATTTCGAGGCACCGATGGGCTTTCCGCAAGGATCCCTCCACCTCTCCGGGTGTTTTACCCCGTGCGATAATGAATCCAAGATAGTGAGAACCTTCGGGAAGAGGGGTGAGCAGTGATCCGACAGGCATGTTTACTATGATTTCCTCCACACCCGATACTTCTTTTGCTTGTTTGAGACCAGAAATTTCTTTCAAGACACCCGCCTTAGAAATTGGGATCATCATGACTCCAGAAGGGTTTGCTTTAAGGTTTAGAAACCCTGGAGGTGCCTTTAAGCTTAAGGCCTGTCTTAGTATCACCTCTTCAAGAGACATATCGAGCCCAAACCGGAGTGCTCGGGAGCAACGCCCTCCAATGGGACGAGCCGCCACTTCAATCATCCAGGGACCTTCTTGGTTGACCCGAAGCTCGGCATGGATGGGACCGGTTGTGAGTCCCAAAGCGCTAACCGCCTTCTGGGTGCAGGCAAAGATCGCACGCTGAAGGTCGTCTGGAAGGCGGGAAGGCTGAACATAAATAGTCTCTTCAAAGAAGGGGCCATCCAACGGATCCGGTTTGTCAAAGAGTGCCAGCATAGATAACTCGCCATTCTCCAAAAGCCCCTCTAAGGCGACTTCCTTACCTGGGATGAATTCTTCGACAAGAATCTCAGGGGATGTTTTCGCCGACTCGATAATATTTTTGAGACGTTCCCAGGCAGACACAAACTCACCGGAGTCATTGACGCGAATGACCCCCTGACTTGCCGAAAGTCTTGTGGGCTTGAGGACACAGGGATAGGCCATCTCCAAGGATATTTGCCGCACATCTGCGGTGATGGGAAATGCACAAAATGGGGGAGTGACTAGCCCCCCCGCTTTAAGACACTTGCGCATGAGATGTTTGTCCCGACAGGTTTTTACCGATTCCACCGAATTCGACTTTAAGTGAAGTGCCTCCGAGACGGCCGCGGCTGCAACCATCGTCTTCTCATCCATTCCCAATACAGCTGCCAAGGGATATTTTCTGGCGAACTCGAGAACGGATTGTTGGCAGGAATCCAAATCTTCAAAGTTGAACCACAAATATCCTGCCGGATTTTGAGACTCGAGGACATTCTTCTCCTCTGAGGCGACCGTGACTTCCACACCCAATCGTGTGGCGGCTTCAAGAAAATCGGTGGCACGGTATGTTTTAGTAGGAAGAAGGAGAAGAATGCGAGGCATACTATTTTTCAGATGGGGCGTAATAAGGATTCATCCCTGAGGCATGATCGGTGGTGTCGTAAATTGCTCCGAGGTTGGGTATCTCCTTCCTGAAGGCCTGCTCGACCCCCTGTTTGAGTGTAACATTGGCCATGCCGCACCCCTGGCAGCCCCCCCCCATCCGGATAAAAACATCGTTCTTCTTGACATCGAGTAAATCGATATGCCCTCCATGCGCAGCAACGGCTGGGTTGATCTCGCGATTAAGAATCATAAGCACTTTTTTTCGAATCTCTTCCTCATCCGGCAGACTTTTTTGGTATTCCTCCGAAATAAGGGGTCCTCCCTTCGAGAAGGCCTTGCGAATGGCTCCCCCAATCTTTGGACCCACTGTTCTCCAGTCATCCTCTCCTTTTTTTGTGATTGTAATCGTTTTACCGGAAATGAAAACCGAGGCGACCTCATCCACCTCAAACAGGCTCTCGACCAAGGAAGAACCGCGGGCCTCGTTTTGAGACTTGAAAGAATAAGAACCCCCCTCTGTGATGGCATTCTCCAGGATAAACTTGCACTTCTCCGGTTCTGTCTGTGGTTCAGCCATGATTTTTATTTCGTCAGTCATTTGATATTTGGGGCCCCTTCGGCCCGTTTGTTGCTACTCGCCTTATTGTATTTCGGGCCTCAGATGGCCCCAAACCCCGCGCTCACAGCCGGCAAAGCCGGTCTGTTCGCTTTATCCTTTATTTTTTTAACATGCCCCCTGTTTCATGTAAAGCTCTGAACCAAGGCTGTTAGTGTGAGGGTAAACTTGTTCCTTTGTAGGCTCAGCGCAACAGAACCAGCTTTCAGTGAGCCTCGGTGATAAGGGCCCTGCCTCGCGGTGTCCTTGAGGTATCTGCCGATCTTCGGATCGCCCCAATGCCCGAAGGGTGAGGGACCTAAGGGCCTCAAAAGTAACATAGGGATTCTCTTTTCTTTGACTTGCCTCCTCAACCCTTAAACTTACCAAGCGGTAGAGATCATCCATCGAAGGATCGGGATGGAGCCAACGGTAGTAAAAATTGGCTTGGTCAAGAGTGGATACGTAAGTCAGGACATCGGAATGCTCCAACAAAAAAGAGCCTGGTGGAATGAGAAGACGAATGGAAAACTGAACCGGGTCGACACTGCCGATGAGGCCCTGATCGGCCACAGTTTCCAGCATGTCCCAATAGTCTTCGAGGGAAGTCCATGGGGTAAAGGCCACCCAAGAAGGTCGTAGCGTAATCCCGGCGTGGCGAAGGATGCCCAGCACTTCAAAAAAGTCATGCCGTGTGTGTCCCTTTTGCAGTTTGGCTAAAACCTGGTCGGATAACGACTCGACCGCAGAGATAACAAACAGGCACCCCAGGCGAGATAACTCTGGGAAGAGATTACGATGCCTTAAGATGTGTTCGATTTTGGCGGTAAAATCAAAGGTTAAATGAGGAAACTCCTGGTGCATCGCGCGGAGGATAGCCAGTGAATGCCCGGGGCCGTTCAAGAAATCGGGATCACCAAAGGTAATATGACGCGCCCCCGCAAGGACTAAGTTTTGGATATCCTGACAAACCACTTCCTTCGGAACAACGAAAAATTTTCCTTGATAGACCGGCGGGATGGGGCAGTGAAGACAAAAGTGTTTACACCCACGACTGGCTTCGACTTGACCTGCCAGTCTTAACTCTCCATCGTTTTCAAGCTTGGCATACCTATTAAGATCAGGAAGGTCTCCGCGTTCAGGTAGAGGAAAACGGATTCTTGAAAGCGTGGGGTTTTGAGGGCGCTCCTTTAATGAAACCCCAGCTACCTCAATCGGTCTTTGGTCCTTAAGGGATTGAACAAGTAAGACCAAGGCCTCTTCGATCTCACCTCCCATCACAGAATCGGCCACGGTGGAAAGGAGGTAAGAGGCGTTTAGCTGGGCGTAATGTCCAAAAAAACAGATGTGGCAGTGCGGATTGTCTTCACGTATTCGTTCCGCCACAGGGAGTGCCAATCGCAGTGCCGTATGCATCGGAACAGAGATACCAACAAAGAGCGCCTCGCTCACTGTTTTTTGATCGAGTTCTTGAAGGGAGAGATCCAGAATACGAGGATAAAAGCCTCCCCTTTTGAGAAACGCCGCAGGCCAGGCAATTCCCAAGGGTTGATGCCCCAACTCATAACACGATAATAAAAGGATGGAGCCAGGCTTTTTCATTATTTAGCCATCGTTACCAATGGCCTCCACAGGGCATTCTTCCAAGGCTTGCTGGGAAAGCTTTATCTCCTCTTCATTTTCCGGTTGTTTATAGACGTAAGAATATCCCTCATCCGGATTTTGTTTGAAATTAGCGGGTGCTGTAGTCCGGCAGAGATCGCAATCGATGCACTGCGAATCGACATACCACTTACCCGGAACATTATCTTTGACTCGATCGTCTTTATTAGACATTTGATGAATCCTTTTTTTAGCCCTTTGACAAAATATACTTTGTTATATTAACTTGACTATAAAGTATAGATTTGTCAAGTTCTTTCCCCTGCTGTCACTGCCCGTTGTTGAAGCCGAAAGGAGGAATCCATGACTGACTTTGTCAAAGTAGCAAAGGCAAGCGAAATCGAGTCCGGTCAGGCAAAACTGGTCAACGTTAAGGGGAAGGAAATTGCCCTGTTTAACGTGGATGGTCAGTTTTTTGCGCTGGATAATACCTGCACTCACCAAGGCGGCCCCTTGGCTGAGGGGGATATCTCAGGTCACGAGGTAACCTGCCCGTGGCATGGCGCCACGTTTAATATCCAAACCGGGGAGGTCCTCGGGCCACCAGCACATGCAGCGGTTGCACGCTACAGTGTCCGCGTGACGGAAACTGACATTGAGGTCGAGGTGTAGGGAAGCCGGCGAGACGATGAATTTTAAAGAAGACGTCAGGCAGGTTTTTGAATACCACAACCTCAGTAAACATGGCTTTCAGTTTTATGCTCCAGGTCCCGGATACCTAGATTGGGCCAATCAACCCAACCCCTTTCGTAAATACGGTGTGGAGGAGATCGCATTAGAACTTGTTCAGGATGCAGAACCACTTGGTTATGACAGCACTCTACGGCTAGGGCAGGCCCCCTTGTCAACGATTTCGCATCGAAGCGTTTCTCAACTTTTTCAAGATAGCCTCGGACTTTCCGTTTGGAAAAGTTATCTTGATTCAACTTGGGCCCTGCGCATGAATGCTTCAAGCGGAAATCTTCATCCCACTGAGGGGTACCTCATTTCTGGAAAAGTTGAGGGGATGAGCAGCACGCCCATCGTAGCCCATTATGCTCCACGGGAGCATGTTTTAGAGATTCGACTTAAGTTTTCTGATGAGCTTTGGAACTCCCTCATTCAACCATTTCCCGAAGGGAGTTTTTTTATCGCACTCACGTCGATCCATTGGCGAGAAGCGTGGAAATATGGAGAGCGTGCTTTTCGGTATTGTCACCACGATGTGGGGCATGCAATTGCTGCCATTGCCATCGCAGCATCTCAATTGGGTTGGCAAGTTAGTCTGCTCGATCAGCCTGGAACCTTTGAACTGGAAGCCCTTCTTGGCCTCGGCTCGCAGCGCGGTCCTGACAACGAACATGCCGATTGTCTCCTTGTGGTCGTTCCAAACAAGCAGCTCGAAAATAAATTAGCCCTCATTCCAACTGACATTTTTCATGAGTTTTCAAAACTTCATTTTGAGGGAACTCCGAACCGATTAAGTCCAGAACATGTTCACTGGCCATGGGTGGAAAAGATGGGAGGAATGACGAAAAGGTCCTTTCAATCTCTGCCGCCTTGGGAAAAATTTGTTCCAAGAGTGGGCTCAAACCTCCCTTGGGAGAACGATCCTTCGTTACGGAAAATTATCCATCAGCGAAGAAGTGCTGTCGCCATGGATGGCCAAACGTGGATGGAACTTCCAACCTTTTATCGCCTCATCGAAAATCTTCTTCCCTCAAAGCGGAGAGTCCCTTTTCAAGTTTTAAGTTGGCCACCCCTTGTTCATTTCCTCATGTTCGTTCACCGAGTGAAAGGCTTGGATGCGGGATACTATTTTCTCGTGAGAAATGGAAACGACCTAGGTGAACTTAAAGATTCCTGTCACCGTGAATTCACTTGGGAAAAGCCCTCCCATTGTCCCTCTGAACTTCCTTTTTTCTGTCTTCTTAAGGCTGATGTGAGAGAGACAGCTCGCGCAGTCTCCTGTGGCCAGGAGATTGCCGCAGATGGCTGTTTTAGCCTCGGTATGATTACAAAATTTGAAGAACCCATTCAAAAATATGGCCCTTGGTTTTATCCCCAACTCTATTGGGAGTGTGGCCTCGTGGGTCAGGTTCTTTATCTAGAGTCCGAAGCTAATGGGTTTAGATCAACGGGGATTGGTTGTTTTTTTGACGATCCGGTCCATCAGGTCCTCGGACTTAAAAGCCTCAACTATCAAAGTCTTTATCATTTTACCGTTGGAATCTCGGTTGAAGATAGCCAAATTCAAACTCTACCCCCCTATGATTCCTCTTGGAGGTCGAAAAAAGGTTATGGGAGAGGCTGATACGGAAAGAGTTTCGTTTGTTCTCCGAAAACTTCTCAACAGCCTGGGGCCCTAACGATCCCTTTCTTCTCCGCCGCGAGTCGGGTCAGTTCCTCGGCCAGCCCGAGCGTTTTTTCGACGGCCGCGGAGGCCCGTCTCTGATCCTCATCCGTCCTCACCAGTCGGAGCAGCAGGTCTTCTCCCAGTTGGTGATGAAACGCCTCGTCCTTCTGGATCGTTTCTTCGTAGATCTTGGCCGTTCCGAGGTCCCCCTTTTCCTTCAAGAAGGAGATGAATTGGTTGTTTTTGACGACGGCGATCGATTCGCGCGCAAAAGGCCCCGCCACCGCCTTTTCGATCGTCCCTTGAAGACCCAGGAGATATTCCGTGAGGGGCGAGAGGGCCGGTTTGAGGGGGTCATAATCATCGAGATTTTCGCCCAATTCCTGCAACCGGGCCTCGATCAGGCGGTAATGTCTCGATTCATCCCCTACCTGGCGGGCGAAGGCCAGCTTACAAAAGATTTCAGGTGTGTTTTCCACCCAGCGGGCCCCGACAAGCGTCGCCTCCATTTCGTTTTTGAGCGCGATCTTCAGGAGAGACTTGACCTCGAGGCGCCCGCTCGACTCGGCGACAAGGGTTTCGTTGGACTTAAGCTTCGCCAAGAGTCCTTGCAGCTCTTCTTTTAATCCTTCGACAAAGGTTTTCGCGTTCATCTTAAGCTTAAGTGACCTCCACGGCAGTACCAGGAAAAGAAAGCGGCCGAGAATAAAGAATCATTTATTCGGCTGTGGAGTCATCCGGAGGTAGGGCTTCAGCTCCTTAAAACCTTTTGGAAACTTTTCCTTTAATACCGCCGGATCGGTGATGGAGGGCAGAATCACGCAGTCATCCCCCTCCTTCCAGTTGACCGGCGTCGCAACGCTGTGCTTGTCGGTGAGTTGGAGGGCGTCGAGGACCCGAAGGATTTCGTTAAAATTCCTGCCGGTCGGGGCCGGATACGTCAATGTCAAACGGACTTTCTTGTTCGGATCAATAATGAAAACGGTGCGGACGGTCAGGGTATCCAGCGCCTTGGGATGAATCATCCCGTAGAGATGAGAGACCGACTTGTCCTCATCGGCGATGATCGGATAATTGACCTTGGTGTTCTGAGTCTCATTGATGTCATTGGTCCACTTCTTGTGAGAGTCAACGGAATCGACCGAGAGAGCGATCACTTTTGTGTCTCGCTTGTCGAACTCCGGCTTCAATTTTGCGACTGCCCCCAGTTCCGTTGTGCAGACGGGCGTAAAGTCCTTGGGATGCGAAAAAAAGATGGTCCAGGAATTTCCACACCACTTGTGAAACGAAATCGAACCTTCGGTGGAGTTCTGGGTAAAGTCAGGAGCGATATCTCCTAGTTGCAAGGCCATGGTTTTCTCCTCTTTAGAGTGAATGAGAGGGTTAATATAGAGGATTCAGAACCGTGTGTCAAGCAACGGCAAAACATGAAGGCAAAATACAATTCATGTCCCACAGAATGTCTGCAAAACATGCTCCTCAGATTTTGGTGGAAGCATGTACTCCCCATTTTCCGGTTGATCTTCGTACGGCCTTTCTAAAATTTCCAATAGGAGGTTCATTTTTGAAAAATCTCCGCAATCGATTGCCGCTTCAATCGATTGCTGGACTCGGTGGTTACGCGGGATATAGCCGGGATTCACGGCTCGCATGTTATGACGGATCTCTGAAAATGGCCTCCCATCAATAGTTAAGAGTTCTCTCCACCTTCGTAACCACTGATGAAGATCAGAATCATTTGCAAAGAGTCTCTCAAGATTTCTTAAATCGGCTCTTTCCTCTATCGCGTCCGACAAATATCGAAAGCTCAATGTAAAATCAGCATCGTGTCGATGCATCAATTCCAAATAATCTTGCACCAAAGTCACGGCTTGTTTTTGGCATTCAGCCAATCCCAACTTGCGTGCCATTTCATGATTCCAAAATAAATTGAATTTATCTAAGAACAAACTACATTGTTCGTTAATTATCTCAGCCGCCCTCTTTTCATCTGGCCCGAGTAGCCGATACAAAGATGCTCCGAAAATGCGCAAATTCCACTGTGCGATAACGGCTTGATTGCCAAAGGCGTAGCGACCAGAATGATCGATCGAGCTGTAAACGGTTGCGGGATTGTACTCGTCCATAAAGGCACAAGGTCCATAGTCAATCGTTTCGCCAGAAACCGTCATATTGTCGGTGTTCATTACTCCGTGAATAAAGCCAATACTCATCCATTTTGCGATGAGATGCGCTTGGGCTTCAATAACGCTTTCATAAAGTGAAATATAGGGGCGCTGACTTAGTTGCGCTTTGGGGTAATGTCGATCGATGACATAATCAGCAAGTCGCTTCACCCCTTCCCAATTCTCACGAGCTGCGAAGAATTCAAATGTACCGATACGAATGTGGCTGCTGGCTACACGTGTGAGAATGGCTCCCGGAAGCTCGCGTTCCCGCAACACAGTTTCACCCGTCATGACGGCCGCCAAAGATCGTGTTGTCGGAACTCCCATCGCATGCATAGCCTCGCTCAAAATGAATTCACGAATAACGGGACCGAGAGCTGCCTTGCCGTCTCCGCTTCGCGAAAATCGCGTCTGACCTGAACCTTTTAACTGAATATCTCGTCTCTTGCCATTTCGATCAATGACCTCGCCTAACAAAATCGCGCGTCCGTCCCCCAAGTGGGGCACAAAATTGCCAAACTGATGCCCCGCATACGCCATCGCGATCGGCTCGGATCCAGGCAACAAAGAATTTCCTGAAAATATGTCTGCGAGATCCTGATCGCTCCGACTTTTGAGATCAAGTCCGAGTTCCTGAGCGAGCGCCCAATTCAAACGAATCAGGTTCGTGTCTTTGACCGGAGCCGGTTTAATCCGCTCAAAGAAAATCTCCGGAAGTCGCGCATAAGAGTTGTCAAAGTTAACCATCAATCTCATTACCTGACAGGCCGCTCGGAAACCCCGGAAGAGCGACTCGTGAATCAGACGCCTCATGGGTAATGTGAATCTGATTCCAACGCTGCATCTGCCGCTCTGTACAAAAGAGGTTTGTTAGCATCGTCTCAGAAAAGGCATGCCGAACGACCAAATCGATAGCTATCCAGAGTGCCCGAATCGAACAATCGTTATCATGTTTGCAGGTACATGCGGTCCCCGTAAACCGGTTACAGAACTCCTTCGAAAAAATCGGGGTCGCCAGGGCGTCGAGAACTGACAAGATACTAATCTGGTCCGCTGGCCGAGCGAGTCGGTAACCCCCGTTTTTACCCCGGGTGCTTTGGAGCAACCCTCCCTTGAGTAGCAAGTGTACCAGCTTGGCCACATAAGCGGTGGTTAGCGCCTCTCGCTTAGCAATCTGAGGGATCGTTAAATAACCGCTCGGCTCTCGTGCAATCTGAAGGATGCATCGGACCCCATATTCTTCGCTCGCAGTGATCTTCATAGGTCTCCCTCCAACTTCATTTAAGTATTTGTCTTATTTATGTAAAGTAAATAAAATATACAATTTTGTCAAGTATTTGCTGACACCAGTCAAAGGAGCCCCTAGGATCAAAAAGCAGCCACAAAAAGGAGCAACCTTTTATTGATTTTAATTCGCGTGTGGAAAATTCTCTGTTCAATGAATAGAATTTTAAAGGTCCTACTCTCTCCTCGTTTCTCAAAGTATCCGGTCCGATCGTAGGCCGGAAAAATCGAATGGATTCACTGACACTCTTCGGCCTATTCGCAGTTACAGCAATGGTTGTTTTTTATGCGCTGGAGAAACGGAGCGCGTGGTTCATCTTGGCATTTGCCGGAGCCTGCGTGCTGGGATCGGTGTACGGATTTCTTCAAGGGGCGTGGCCCTTTGGACTCGTTGAGGCGGTATGGGCCCTGATCGCTTTGTGGAGGTGGTGGCGTGAGAAAGCCTCCTCTGATTGATAGCTATCCATAAATGATGACACGTTTAAGCTAAACAATAGGTTGTTGCCCTCGTTTGTCCTTCCCGAATAACAAGGCCCGCCTTGATCAAAGGATGGATAATCTGATTGACGCGAACGCGACTAATTTTGAAGGCTTTTTCAAAATCGGGCGATTTAACCCGTCCTTGATTCGCCAAAAACCGTAAAAAATCTTCCTGTCTTTTTGTTAAGATCATTTTAATTCCTTTTTTATCCACTTGAAGCGATAAAATTCTGTTTTTGGTTTTGTTCAATGTTTCAACAACCCCTTTGGCCACGAATTCCAACCAGAAAGTCAGGTTGTCGTCCAACTCTCTGGCCTGTTGGATTTTTTGATAATACTTTTGCCTATTCTCTTCATAAAACTCATCTAAAGCGCAAAGATGATGCGTATCAAATCCTCGAACATACAGAAGCCAGATGGCTAATGCCCGTGATATTCTTCCATTCCCGTCCATGAAGGGATGAATGGAAACCAAGCGATGATGAGCAATACCACTCACAATAATAGGGTGGAGTTCCTTTACTTTCGGACTATTGATCCAGGTCAATAGTTCCCGTGTTAATCCCGGGCTTTCTTGGTAAGGGGGAGGACGATAGATGGTGATTCCCTTGTGATTAATAATGCGGTTATCCTTATTTTTGTAAAAGCCGGCCTGATCTTTGGGAATTGTTTTGTGAGTGATTAAACGATGGATCAATAAAAGGTGGGATTCTTTAACAGGAGTGTGAATCTTTCTTTTCCAAATCCATTTGAGAGCGGCCAAATAGTTAAGCACCTCCTGCCTTACTTTTATCTGGGTTTGGATTTCTTCGCCTCGGGTGATGGCGTCTACTTCTGGCAGAGTCAAAGGGTTTCCTTCAATAGCAGTGGAAGAATGAACAAGTCGGTTTGCTATCTCTCTCTGCAGGACAGGGAGCCAGGTGACATCAAGTACCGATCGCCCGATCCAGCTTTTAAGCTCAGTTGCTTCGGTTATGAGACGCAATAATTCCGGGGTGATCTCGAAAAGAGGGCCATACACAAAACAAGGATACTATTTATGTAAAGTTTTTGTAAAGAGTTTTGTTAAGATGAGCCTGTTTGTCAGAGTATCATCGTCTGGTACTGGTATCCTTGCAAGGACAGGTGCAAATTTAAAATTAAAAATAAAATTATTTTTATTGCAACGAGTGCTTGAAATGGGCTGGGAAATTTAGTTTAGTCCCGAGAGCCCACTCTGGTAATTTATGGACCAAACCATTGGTGATCTGAAACAGAAGATTCGGAAACGGTTTATACTCCTCTTGGAGTGTTTCCTCCTTTTTTTGACGGTTATTTGCGGCCCCCTTTGGACCAACCTGTCTGACTCCCATTGCTCTTGGCCTTATCGGGGGTGTTGCAATATTGATGTGCGGATGGGAATTGTATAAACTGAATCGCCTGTAAGATGACGCGCGTTTTCGGTATCTAAAAGTCTATCATTATGAATCTGATCAAATTATGAAACCCATGAGGAATGATCCCAACCGATTTCCCGTGCTGGAGCCGTTTTTTAACCTTTGTCTCGCCTTTTTGCTTCTTGGTGCCATAACTTTAGCTGTATACTGGATGGGGTTGCTTGGGTTCCTTTTATCTTATCGGGGTTTCACCCTAGCCTTTGAAAGCTTCTTCTATCTCGCTTGTACCTATTGGTTTTTTAATTTCGATCTCTCTCACTTTAAGGAACTTTTCGTCTGGCCAGCAGGCCGGAAGAGAGAACTCGTCGTAAGATGGTTGATTGATATCCTGTTGTTATTTTTGGCTCGCAACACGCTTCAATATCTCCTGAACTTTGACGATCAGAATGCCTTAGGAATGTCTGGCTCCTTCGATTCACTGTTTATCCTTGTCAGCATTGTCATTCTCGTTCCGTTTGGCGAAGAAACGCTGTTCCGCGGCTATTTCCAGAGTCGGTTGGCCCAGATCATGAAACCCATGAAGGCTATTGCCATCACAGCGTTTGTTTTTGCTATGATGCATTCCGGCATCTTTTCTGATTTAGTGGTCCTTGTCTGGTCTTTTTTTGGCCAGCAGCAGGGGGTTTTGGGTCTTCAAGAGCTATTTGCCCCATCATTTTCCTATATTCTGCTCAATTGTTTTAAGGCGCTTATGGTCCATGGGGTGTCGGGCTTTTATTTTGGATATCTCGCATGGCGATTTCAGAGCTTATGGCCAGCAATTATTTCACATGGAATCTGTAACCTCTTGGGCCTGTCTCCATTCCATTACACGACAATAAAAGACTTTTTTGTGACCCATTTGGGAATGAGAGACACTCCGCTTTTTCCCTATATCGTTCTTATCATTTCAGTTGGATTCTTTGCTAAACGATTAATTGCTGATCGTAAACGGCATTGAGCAAAGGGAAGAGGGGGAAGAGGGGTCAAGTCTTGTATTTTGCATTTCTGATTTCGGCTTGAAGGTATGCCCATAGGTTGGGATCAAGTTTTGGAGATCGGGCTATGGCCCGTGAAAGACTCGCGGGATGCATTCCTCATGGATTCACTGACACTCTTCGGCCTATTCGCAGTCACAGCCATGGTTGTTTTCTATGCGCTGGAGAAGCGAAACTCGTGGTTCATCTTGGCATTTGCTGGAGCTTGCCTGTTGGGATCGGTCTATGGATTTCTCCAAGGGGCTTGGCCGTTTGGGCTTGTCGAGGGAGTATGGACCCTGATCGCTTTGCGGAGGTGGTGGCATGAGAAAGCCTCCTCTGATTGATAGCGATCCATAAATGTATGAAAATCATCGGACTTACTGGTGGGATTGCCTCCGGCAAATCAACCGTATCGCGCATGATCCAAAAAATGGGCCTTCCCGTCATTTGCGCTGATAAACTGGCCAGAGAAGTCGTAAACAAGGGGAAACCGGCTTATCATCAAATCATCAAGAAATTCGGGAAAGAAATTCTTCTGAAAAACGGCCAAATCAACCGTCCTCTGTTGGGAAAAATGGTCTTTGCCAACGCGCAAAAAAGAAAACAATTAAACCGGATTGTTCATCCTTATGTCATTGACGAAATGAAAAACAGTTTGTCCCGTCTGAAAAAAAAAGGGGCAAAAATCGTCTTTCTGGATGTTCCTCTTCTTTTTGAGACAGAACTGGATTGTCTGTGTGACCGGACAATGGTTGTCTACGCCCCCGAGAAAATACTTAAAAGACGCCTTCAAAAAAGGGATGGATTGAATGCAAAAGAGATTGAAAACCGCCTCGCCTCCCAGATGTCCATCGAATCAAAACTAAAAAAAGGGGATTGGGTGATTGATAATTCTCAAAGCAGAACTAAAACAGAAAAACAACTCCTAGAAACAATTCAACTCCTCATACATCAACGACGGTGAGGCGCTCCCCCCCTTGGTGATCCACCAGCGGGGGAACGAGGTGCTTTAAAATCTGGAACTCCTTGCTTTTCTCGCGGCGGGAAACGATCGGGACGATATTCTCTTTTCTCGGGACGGGGAAAATCTTTTTTCTGAAAATCTCCTTTCTCAAAACCCTTCTTCTTGAACCGATGACCGGAGACAGGGCCCTCTCCTTCCGGTTTCGGACCACGCGGAGGATTGTTTCTGAGACGTCGCCTTAACTCCCGAGCCTCTTGAGGTCTCCCTAATTTTTCCAGTATCTTCGCCCTTCGTTTCATGACCATGTCCCTTTTGGCAAACTGGGGATGTTTTTCCTCAATCGTGCGATAGACCTCCTCAGCCTGCGCATATTCCCCCTTTTGTTCGTGGGTCATCGCCTTGGTCATCAGAACATCCGGATTTTCCTCTTCAGAACTTGAGGTGGTGAGCCCTGCCGTCTTGTAAGAAACACTTCCCGGTTGACTTTGTTTTGTAAAAAATTGTCCTGAGTTCTTTTCAAACCCGCTTGAGGGAGATTCTGCCACATTAAATGACTTCGACGCCGTTTGAATCGGCACTGGTTTTCTAGTCTGTTCTTCCGGAACCACGCTTTGAGTTTCTTTCACAGCAACAATCTTCTTTTCCTTTTCTTGTATCGCAACAGGAGCAGTCTGAAGTTTGTCCTGATCGGCTATCATCACAATTTCATCGGATTCTTTCCCCTCATCGACAGGCAAAGAGGGTTTTTCAGTTTTTTCCGGAGCCGGCTCTTCCTCTGCTTGGGTCCCGGCCACACGAGGGAGATAACTCTTTTCCTCCTGGTAATAATGATCCTTAAAGTAAACAGCAATTCCAGCGACTACAAAACTGATCATCGCCATGCTGAAGGCTTTTGAAAAAACAAAAGAACGGATCCAGGGAATTGACTTCACCGGCTTGACAGAGCGGGCCAGACCAGAGACCGCTTTCAATGTCTCCGGAGAAGGAGCAGAAAGCGGAATTTTTTCATAGGCCGTTGTAATTTTTTCAAAATCGTTTAAATACCCAAAACAGTCCTCACACCCCTCCACATGGGCCGAGACTTCCCTCCCCCGACTCCCCTGAAGTCCGCCGATCAAAAGCTCGAAGAGCTCTTCGCAAGCTGGATGTGTTTTTTCCGTCATGATTCTTCTCTGATTAAAATTTTTCTCTTCCGCAAAATACCTCTCAACGTTTCCAGAGCATATCGCATTCTGCTTTTAGCCGTATTGGTGGAACATTTCATCACCTCCCCAATCTCCTCAAAAGTCAGATCCTCATAAACCTTCAAATAAAAAGTCTCCTTCTGCTCCGCAGGCAATTCATTCAAAACAGCATTCAAAAGAGAATTCATTTCGGAATCTCCCACCTGCTGATCCGGCAAGGGGGCATCCACAGCCACTTTGAGCTCTAAAGGACGATCCTCATGCTCATAAAGGCTGTCCCCCTGTGGCCGCCGTTTGTGATAACGAACCGAGTCAATGACCGTGTTGCGGCAGACGGTCATGAGCCACGCTTTAAATGAAACGGTCGGCTGAAATTGATCGCGTTTTTCAATCACCTTCGCAAATACCTCCTGAAAAAGATCTTCTGCCCGTGGCCGATCGTGCACCGATTTTAAAATGAACGAAAAAACCAGCCCCTGATGCCTCGCCAACAACGCATCAAACGCAGGGTGGTCGCCGTTTTTAAAACGGGCAAAGAGGATTTCGTCAGTCAAACTGACAAAAGGGTCCTCTGGACGGTCCGATCCCTTCATAAAAATAACGCCTTTCTTCTTTAAAATGGTCTTTGGATAAAACTACCAGATCATTGGATTTTTTCAAGTTGATTTAATACTTAACTATTTGAATTTACTTTACTTTATAGAAAGCAGTTTCTTGGCCTCTAAAACAGTGGCCGGCTCACGCCCCGCGGAACGGGTCAGTTGGACCGCTTTGGCCACCAATTCCGCATTCGATCGGGCCATTTTTCCCTCTTCCAGATAAAAATTGTCCTCCAATCCCACCCGGATATTCCCTCCCAATTCCAACGCTGATTGAACCATCGGCCACTGCTCCAGACTGATCCCGATCACCTCCCAGGTATGGGGACCTAATTGAGCCGCCTGGCTCGCCTGAAATTTCAACGCCTCTTTCGTTGCGGGAATCCCCCCCAACACTCCCATAATAAAAGAATATTGAAGGGGGGGGTTCAAAATTCCCATATCCAAAAAAGGGGTTGCGTTGTGAACGTGCCCCGCATCAAAACATTCCAGCTCCGGTTTCACCCCCGCCTTAACCATGTGGCGCAAAAAAAACTCGATCGTTTCAAAACGATTTTCAAAACAAAAATCAAAAATAAATTCCTTTCGCTTGGGGGAATATTTTCCATAATTCATGGAACCCATGTTCAGCGCCCCCAAGTGGGGCTTTAAATCGGTGATGTGGCGAATCCGTTCTTCTTTGGGAACCCCCACCGTTCCGGTGGAAAAATTGATGATGATGTTACACTTGGCTTCGATTTTTTCTTTGATCGCCCGGTAAACTTCAATCCGTTGCGTGGGGGTGCCGTCATCCTCGCGCGCATGAATATGAACCACCGAAGCCCCCGCCTCCCAGGAACGATAAGCCTCTTCGGCAATCTCGTCCGGCGTATAGGGAATTGCCGGGCATTGGGTTCGGTTGGCGGCAAGTCCGGTAACAGCCACTGTAATGATGCATTGACTCATACAGGCACCACTCCATTTCTTCGCTCCGGCAATATCACTTTTTTATTCTCCGTTAACTTCAACGTTTCGATTATCACCCGCCGCGTGTCCCGCGGATCGATCACGTCATCGATATAGGCCCCTTCAGCCGCCATGGAAAGACTGATCCGGTCGCGATACAGGGCGGTTAGTTCCTCCCTTTTTTTGGCTGGATCCCCTGCTCCCTCGATTTCTTTTCTGAAAATTATATTCACCGCCCCTTCCGCCCCCATCAGACTGATCTCGGCCGAAGGCCAAGCGACCATCAAATCGGGGCCGTAGGCTTTGCCGCACATCACATAGTAACCGGCGCCATAAGCCTTGCGAATAACAATCGTCATTTTGGGAACCGTCGCATGGGAGACCGCCCACAACATCTTGGCGCCATGCCGGATAATTCCCGCTTTCTCAACCCTGGAGCCGACCATAAAACCGGGACAATCCTGTAAAAAAAGCAACGGGACGTTGTAGGCGTTGCAGATATTAATAAAGCGGGCCGCTTTGTCCGATTCATCGACCTGAATCACCCCCCCCATAAACGAAGGTTGATTGGCCACAATTCCGACCGAACGTCCACCAATCCGGCCAAAGCCGGTTATGATTCCCTGGCCAAATTTCGGCTTGATTTCAAAAAAATCGGCTCCGTCGATGATTTTCAAAATAATTCTTTTCATGTCGTAGACTTTTTTGGGATCATCCGGCAGGATTTCCAGAATGTCGTCATCAAGCCTCTCTTCATGCCGCGCAGAACCGGTCAAGAGACGCGATAATCGATCGCTTTGATCCTGACCGGATGTCTTGTGGACAACCGGAGGATCTTGGGAACAATTCGCAGGGAGGTAGCTTAAATATTTTTTGACCACCTCCAGGCAGGCCTTGTCATCCGGAACTTCCAGATCCCCCACGCCGCTCACGTCGCAATGGACTTTCGACCCTCCCAGCTCTTCGACAGAAATTTTTTCACCGATCGCCGCTTCAACAAGGGGGGGACCAGCCAGCGCCATGGAAGAGGTTCCCTTGACCATCGGCACAAAATCAGCCAGGCCGGCAATGTAGGCGGTCCCGGCAGCGCAGGGCCCCATCATCGCGGCTACTTGCGGCACCACCCCTGAAAGCATCACTTGATCGTAAAAAAGTTTTCCGGTCATGGCGAATTTTGAACTGGCGATTTCCTGAACACGCGCTCCGGCAGAATCGAGAAGCCAAATAATGGGAATCCGTTGGGTCAAAGCCATCTCCCGGATTTTTTGCGCCTTCCGTTCTCCCACTTCCCCAATCGATCCGGCAATGACCGTGAAATCATAAGCAATCACACAAACGCGACGTCCGTTAATCAACCCATGGCCTGTCACAACCCCGTCAGCGGGCGTTTTCTTTCCTTTGAGAGTCGGGTCATCCGGATCAGCCTGCGCGAGCGCCCCCAGCTCGCAAAAGGTCCCGGCATCAAACAAGAGATCGATCCGTTCGCGAACGGTCAGTTTCCCCTGTGCCTGTTGTTTCTGAACCGCCTCGGCTCCCCCCATCTGAAGAACTTCCACTTTTTTTTGGAGAAAAAGATCGGTTTGGGATTTGAGGGACATAATTTTTTGATTCAGAATGAGATGGCATTATAAATGCTCTACTCAGGCGGGGGCTAGTAATTTTTTAAGAAATTCCAACTTTTTCTTGATGTAGGCTTCGTCCAATTTTTTCCCAAAAAGTTCCCTTAACTCTTCAACATCTCTTCGATCTACCGATCGATCAGCCATAGTCTTAAGAATAATCAGGTCTTCGGGGGTGGCTATTCGCACAAATGAATCTCCCAAAGATCTTTCAACAGCCCGCCTAACGACATCAACTCCGATATAATGATCGGCACAAAGGATATCAATAGGCACATCCTCCACGCGACATTTCAGCTGATAGTCCCCGGCAGGATCAGCTTGGTAGCCCTTTTTATGAAAAAGTTTGAGAACATCATCCAGATTTTCAACCATTACATAAAAATCCATATCCACCGTATTGGCACGTCCATGATGCAACATCATGGCCAATCCTCCAATGAGGCAATAATCAATCCGGTTCTTTTTAAACAATTCGACAACAGTCAGGAGGGTTTTAACCATAACGTTTTCTCAAGATATCAGATAATTTGGGATAGGGAGATTGACCTCCCCGCAAAGAGGCTAGCTCATAAACGGCCAGAGGATCGATACGGCGATTATCACTCACCTGGGGCAGATATTTCCTGGCAATCCTGTGGCTTGTTTCCATCGTTTTTTGGACCATGCTCAGAATTTCATCATGATAGCGGTAATAGGGATTCAGAAAATACAGGCATGGGTATTTGGATTTTTTTAAAATTCCAGATTGGGTCAATTGAGCAAGAGCCTTAAAAACCTGCGAGGGGCTCAACCTTGCCTTGCGAGCCAGTTCTCTCCCTGATGCCCCCCCTCTCGCCACAAGCCTCAACAGAATATCCACCTTGGTTTGACTTCCAAATATTTCCCTCATGTTGTTACTATAAAATAGGTACACTTATAGATCAAGGAAAATCTCATTGACTGAATGACTATTCATATGGGATCATTTTCTTGACAGATGACAAACCAAACCCGATCCTACTTCACCGAGGAACATGAAATATTCCGGAAGAGCGTCCGTTCTTTCGTGGAAAAAGAACTCTATCCCCACCAGCAGGAATGGGAAAAATCGCGGTCGGTCCCCAAAGAAATTTTCAAAAAACTGGGAGAGCAGGGATTTTTGGGCATCACCCTTCCGGAAAAGTATGGCGGGAGTGGGTGCGACTATTGGTACAAGGTGGCTTTTGCTGAAGAAATGACCCACTGCCGGATGAACGGATTTACGATGGATGTGATGGTCCATACCGACATGACCACGCCGGTCATTAATCGATTAGGAACCGAAGCCCAAAAAGAGGAAGTCCTGATTCCGGCCATCAAGGGAGAGAAAATTTGCGCGTTGGGAATTACCGAGCCGGGGGGAGGGTCGGATGTCGCCCATTTGCGAACCACCGCTAGAAAAGACGGGGATGATTACATTATTAATGGCGCCAAAACCTTTATCACCAATGGTTCGCGGGCCGATTATATTCTTCTCGCCGTTCGGACCGGCCCTCCCGTAACCGCTGAAACATTTCAGTCAGCCCATACGGGAGTCAGTTTCATTATTTTTCCGACCCACAATGAAAAGGGAGAAAAAACTCCCGGTTTTTCAGTGGGACGCAAACTGGAAAAAATGGGAAATCATTCGTCCGACACCGCTGAACTTTCTTTTCAGGACTGCCGCATCCCGACCAAATATCTCCTGGGGGAAGAAAACAAGGGGTTCTACTACGTCATGAATAATTTTCAGGGGGAACGGCTGATCGCCTCCATCATGGCCTGCGCCGGAATGAAACTGATGCTGGAGGATTCCATCAAGTATGGGCGCGAGCGTCAGGCTTTTGGAAAACCGATCATCACGTTTCAGGTTTGGAGGCACCGATTGGCCCAGCTTTTTACGGAACTGGAAGCAGCCCAAGAATTAACCTACCGCGCCTGCGATCTGTTCAATCGCGACATCCCCTGCGTCAAGGAAATTTCCATGGCCAAGTTACTGACCTCTGAGCTCGTCAACAAGGTGGCGGCTGAGTGTGTTCAATTGCACGGCGGGTACGGATATATTGAAGAATACGACATCTGCCGCGTCTACCGCGACGTCCGGTTGTTGACCATCGGCGCCGGCACCAGCGAAATTATGCGGGAAATCATCGCCAAAGAAACGGGATTATAATATTTTTTTCCAGTAGCCGTTCAATGACGGGTCCTGTCCCTCCTTACCCCCAATCGACGGCTTCGATGTCGATAAGCTTCTTCAACTAAAGTTGATTGTTTCTTGGCTCCATCTGCAGGCGCTCATTGGGGGGCCCCCAGTCGGGCCACCCATCACTGAACGGCTACTTTCTCCACCGATAGTAAACAACCACAAATGTAACGCCGCTGTAGAGAACAACATTAGTCGTATTAAAAATCTTGAAAATAAGATCGGCTGAACGCCAAGCGGCCGGCTGGATCCCCCACAAGCAGACAAAAACCCCCCAGGTCCAGACAAGACTGATGTCGGATGAGCTTTTTCTTTGAATCATCCGGATAATCAGCGGCACATTAAAAAAGGGAAGAATAATGGAAGCGGTCATTCCCAACAGATCAATTGCGTCTTGATTTCCCATACAAACCCCTATAAATAATTGATCATAACAAAAATCAACCTACATTATGAAGGAGATTTTCAATTCAGGGTCGCCCATGAATTGTCGGGGACTATTTTGATGACCGACGCGCCGGTCGACAATCATGGAAAAGGGAGAAGTTTTTCCCCCACCGACCTGGTGGCCACAGCCCTGGGGAGCTGCATGGGAACCATCATGGGAATTGTGGCGGAACGGCATGGCATTAACTTGACCGGGATGACAATTTCTGTTGAAAAGGAAATGACTAAATCTCAACCTCGACGAATCGAAACTCTCAAAGTGGACATTCAAGTCCCTCATGCCGTTTCAGCTGAAAACCAGAAAAAAATGGAACTGGCCGCTGCGACATGTCCCGTGCATCATTCCCTTCATCCGGATGTCAGAATAGTCACCAAATTTGTCTGGGGCCATGCAAACGATTGACGAAATCATCTCCCTGTTTAATCCAGAAGACAGGCTTGCGGTCCCGTTGGCCACTGGTCAACCGATAACTCTCCTGAATGCTCTCTCTTTATTCCCGATGAACAGAGGCCCGAAAAATTGATCGCCATCGCCCACCCGCAGTTCAGAGATCAGCTTCGGGAGGATCTTGCAAAAATTAAAAAAGAATTTTATAGAAATTAATCAATCATGCAAAACAGGATTCCCTTTAATTCATTCAAAACATCATCCAACCTTGAGATCGATGGTAAAAAATATGTTTATTACAGCCTTAAAAAACTGGAACCTCAAGGTTTTGCAATCTCCCAACTCCCCTATTCCCTCAAAATTCTTTTGGAAAATCTTCTCCGGCATGAGGATGGTCGAGCTGTGACTCAGAACGATATCAAAGCTTTGGCATCGTGGAATCCAAAAAATAAACAAGATAAAGAAATCTCATTTACCCCGGCGCGGGTTATTTTACAGGATTTTACCGGTGTTCCCTGTGTGGTGGATCTGGCCACCCTGCGCGACGCCATTCAAAAACTGGGAGGGGATCCTAAAAAAATCAATCCTCTTCAGCCGGTGGAACTGGTAATCGATCACTCTGTCCAGGTGGATGCCTTTGGAACTCCAGACTCTCTCAAAAAAAATATCGATCTGGAATTTACCCGCAACCGCGAACGATACGAATTTTTAAAATGGGGGCAAAAAGCATTTAAAAATTTTAAAGTCGTTCCCCCTGATACCGGCATTGTCCACCAAGTAAACCTGGAATATCTCGCCCGCGTTGTCATGACCAACGATCAAAACGAAATTTATCCGGATACGGTTTTTGGAACCGATTCACACACGACCATGATCAACGGTTTAGGGGTATTGGGGTGGGGAGTCGGCGGAATTGAAGCGGAAGCGGCCATGCTGGGACAGCCAAGCACCATGTTAATCCCCGAGGTGATCGGTTTTAAATTAACGGGCAAACTAAAAGAGGGAGTCACCGCCACTGACTTGGTCTTGATAGTTACCCAACTACTTCGCAGGAAAGGGGTGGTGGGCAAATTTGTGGAATTTACCGGACCGGGCCTCTTGAATTTATCGCTTGCTGATCGAGCGACAGTGGCCAATATGGCCCCTGAGTATGGTGCGACCTGTGGATTTTTTCCGGTGGACAACGAAACTCTCCGTTATCTAGCCCTGACTGGAAGAGATCAAAAACAGATTGATCTCATCAGAGAGTACCTCATGGCTCAGGGGCTGTTTTGGACTGAGGAAAGTACCATGCCTGTTTTCTCCGATCTGATGGAACTTGATCTGGGATCCGTGGAAACCAGTCTCGCCGGTCCCAGCAGACCACAGGATCGGGTGGTGTTAAGTCAGGTCAAAAAAGATTTTTTGGAAAAACTCCCCCAGCTTAAAACTAAATCGACAAATAAAGAAACAGCGCCCGTTCATAAGCCCCACTCTTTTGAAATCCAGGACGGCTCTGTTGTGATTGCCGCCATAACCAGTTGCACTAACACTTCAAACCCGTCAGTCCTTGTCGCAGCGGGACTACTGGCCAAAAAAGCCAATCACCTCGGTCTATCCATCAAACCCTGGGTCAAAACATCGCTCGCCCCCGGATCGCAGGTTGTCACCGAATATCTCGATCAGGCAGGCCTGTTGGCTGAACTGGAAAAGTTGAAATTTAATGTGGTCGGATATGGATGCACCACCTGCATTGGAAACAGCGGGCCGCTCCCCCAAAAAGTTTCTAGAGAGATCAAAGAAAGGGGGATTGTCGCGGCGGCGGTCCTCTCCGGAAACCGGAATTTTGAAGGGAGGATTCATGCCGACGTACGGGCCAATTATCTGGCAAGCCCACCGCTCGTCGTGGCCTACGCCCTGGCAGGACGAATCGATATTGATTTGACGAGCGAACCTTTGGGAGAAAACAACGAGGGTCAGCCGATTTACCTTAAAAATATCTGGCCGACTCATTACGAAATTGAAGAAGTGATTCATAAAACAATTTCTCAGAAATTATTCTCTAAAACATATCAGAATATATTTGAGGGGGATGCTTCCTGGAAATCGATGACCGTAGCCGCAAGTGAAACTTATCCCTGGGATGAAAAATCAACCTACATCCGCAAAGCTCCTTATTTTGACTCGATGTCTCAAACCCCCTCTCCCTTGAACGATATCGTGAACGCAAGAGCCTTGGCCGTTTTGGGAGACAGCGTCACCACAGATCATATCTCCCCCGCCGGTTCGATCAAAAAAGATTCACCCGCGGGGCTCTACTTGCAGAAATGGGGAATCAACCCCACTGACTTCAATTCTTATGGGGCCCGTCGGGGGAACCACGAAATCATGGCCCGCGGAACTTTTGCCAATATCCGGATCAAGAATGAGCTGGTTCCCGGAACGGAAGGGGGCTTCACGCGCCATTTTCCCACCAATCAGATGATGACGATTTTTGACGCGGCAATGAAATACCAGGAAGAAAAAATACCGCTCATTATCATTGCCGGAAAAGAATATGGGTCCGGTTCATCGCGCGATTGGGCCGCCAAAGGCCCTGCTCTTCAAGGGGTCAGGGCGGTCATCGCAGAGTCCTTCGAACGTATTCACCGCTCGAACCTGATTGGAATGGGAATTCTGCCCCTTCAGTTTTTGGAAGGGCAAAACAGACAAACTTCAAACCTGTCAGGCGATGAATTTTTTACGATTGAAGGACTTGACTCATTGAAACCGAGGCAAAAAATCAGGGTCAAGGCTCAAAAGAACCGCTTGTTCCAAACCCTTGATTTCCTGATCCGCATTGATACCCCGGTGGAACTGGAATATTTTCGCCACGGCGGCATTCTCCCCTATGTTTTAAGGCAACTGTTCTAAAATTATCAAAACGATAAAAACGTCAAAAAGGGGTACAAAAGCCCCATCCTGATTCAAAATCCAGAAAAACTATTATAAAAAATATAGCGATTTCAAATATTTATAAGACTTAAACCGCTATGATCAAATGGCATGAGAATTGCAAAGTAAATTCTCCATGTCTATTTCAACCGGTCAGAACGCTATTCTCCCCACAGCCAAAGATCTGTCCTCGTGGGATCATTTTGAAAGTTGGTACCAAAAACAGCCGGTCGAGGTGCAGGCACTCGATGAAATTTCTTCTTTGAGAGATGCCGGTTTTGAAAATCCGGAGGCCTCCCTTCCCACACTGGCCCAGATTCAATCGATTTTTCAGGGAAACAACATCTCATATGCGGGGGCAACTTCCAACCAAGCCCGAAGATTTAGCGATTCAATTGAATCTTATTATTCCAGTGGACCGACTGAAGTAAGCGACCAATGGTCTGTTGGTGATCCGCAACAGGCGTTTGATTCCCTCAAAAAGAATGCTCTCGATTTTTATGACAAGGGGTTGACCCATATCGACAGTCTGTTGGCCCGTAATGCCAACCCTGACTTCTCAGCCCTGAATTTCCGTTGTTTTCTGGCTTATCTGCAGGGAGCGGCCGGTTCCTGGCAACAGGGGCATGACAACCTTGCAAAGGTTGTCGATCTATTTTGCAGTCACAGGGGACTGACCAATTTTGACAAAATGGCGATTACCAGCAACCTGGAAGCATTGTACCGCAAAATCTGCGTTCCTTATATCGATGGTTACAAGCGAAGCGATGTTCAAAAAATCTACAAAAGAAACCAGGACGGTTATGAACTGACCGACCCCACTTTTAAAGGCCCCGTTAATCAGTCTACATCTGAATTGTTCAATACCCTCCTTCGCAACTCGCCCGATCTTCTGGATCAACTCCATTCCGTGGAGTCATCCCGGTATTTCAGCCAGTTTCATGAAGAAATGAAAGGGGTCCGCGAAGATATCCAAACCGCTCGTGATGAAATCGCCGAACTTATGGAAGTGAAAGATATTTATAAAATTGTCGTCTCTTTTCCCACCGCCCAGAACCAAATCTACGCCCAAGTGGGGCTGACTCCTGAATTGGTCCAGACCGCCCAGGAGGGATTGTCGAAACCGGACGATGTTTCGGAAGAGATCTGGGAAATCGCCCAAGCGATGGCTCAAAGCAAATCGGATTACGAATTCAATCACAAACTAATGATGGGGACGATGATCGGTTTGGTGGTGGTTGCCTGTGTAGCGGCTCCCTATGCCGCCGAAGTCCCGCTGGCCGCGGCTGTAGCGGTTGGGAGTGCCACCGGTGGAGTAGGGCTGATGGGTTATGATATTCATCATTCCCAGCAAAAACTGGAGGCGGCTCGCGGCAACTACTATGCCGATTACGAGTTAAAAGGGCTCGGCTCCCGCGCCTATGTGGAGGTAGTTGAGAAAGAACGGGATTATGCCGTGGCGGCGGCAGTGGTGGGATTGGCTGGCATGGGAACCTCCTCACAGATCATGATTCGGGGAGCCGGCTTGAGATCGGTCGCCTGGAATACATTGAGAGGAGGCACAGAAGGACTGATTCAGGGAGCAGCAGACGGCAGGATCACTGACATTGATCATGTTCAAGAGAGAAATCTCCTTACAACCGGCCAAGAAGATGAGCACCCCTATCAAACGATAGTCTATGGTTTACTGTTCACAACAGTCATCGGTGGAGTTGCCGGGGGAACTGCCAGCGGTCTTGGTGAAACAGCCATGAGGCGGAATGGCCGGAGGGTTACAGAAATTTTTGTAGACTATTCAACACCCGAACTATCAGTCATCGCAAAGCGTGATGGCACATTAAGACCTGCTCGGATTGTGAACACCGATGAACAGCGGGGAGTGATCCAGCTCGCTTTTGACGATGGGGTAATGGCCGAAGTCACAGTCGATCCGGAACCGAGGGTGTTGACCGGCCCCTCCAAAACCGGAGATACACCAGCAACTCCAGTAAAACAGCCTGCATCTTCTTCTCCTGAAAGAATGAAAGATCTGACCGCCAATCCTGATTTTGTCCGGCGTGTCGATCATTACAGCAGAAGCCGGCCCGACACAGAGTTTGAAATATTTTTTGATCCGGAAACAAACAGCTACCACTATGTCTCCGGCGAAGAAGGAGTGAGACAAATGGGGCAGATGGTCATGACCACCAATGAGAGCGGCCAGATGACTTCAGCCCGACAGACTTCCGAACCGGCCGCTCCTCCCGGAAAGAACTGGATCCCCGTCGGCCACCTTCATCCGCAAGGGAACCCGGAAGGGGTCAAGCCTTCCGTAGAAGATGTCCTGACATTCCTGAACCGGGGACAGACCGAATATTTTACTTTCCAGAAAAATGGAGAGGGTTCTCTTTCCTGGTCGCGCATTTATACCGACGATGACGGACAAATCAAACTTGAATTGAGCAATAACGTTGCCAACCAAACAGCACTCCAACAGGCATTTGCGGCCACCGCCAATTCAGCCCTTCGATTCATCAGATACAATCCGGATGAAGAACTGGCGGCCGCCACCCCTTTTCTCTATTGGAGAGATTTAACGGTATCCCCCCCTCCCCGCGGCAGTGAACCACCAGGAACTCTTCAGACAGCTCTGGCTCAATTAAGATCCTCCCCTGGAGATGGCGACAGAGTGGTTGTCGGCAGAGAACATGATTACGGCATTTATTTCAACGACCTTGTCAGTCGGGGGCATGTGTCTATCTTCAGGGCTCTCGATGGAGGTTATTACATCATCGACCATTCGAGTAATGGGACCATGATTTTGCGCGACGGCGGAGCCCGCCAGTATGTTCTTCACAACGGGGAGGTGAGAAGTCTGCATCGAGGCACAAGTCAGCGCGCCCCCATCAAACTGAATGACGGTGACATGATTGTTTTTCCTGACGGCCAGAATTTTGTTTTTCGTGAGCCTCGGCCAATGCCGGAAGCGATGGGCCTCCCTGCCAAAGCAATAACCCCTCGGCCTGTCGTCAGACAACGTCCGCCGGAGTCAATCGGCGGGAAAGACTATGTTTCCAGCAACAACGGCTCAGCGGCCTTGATTGACGGTCCATCAGGCCATCTTAATATCAGAGACGGAACAGCTGATCTTGATGTGGCGGCTGTCTCCAACAAAGGAATAGGCTATAAGGATGTGAATGAAGATGGATTGGCGATCATTTCATTGATGGATCCTTCAACAAGAAATCCGATTCAATACCAGCTTTCGGTGGATGGCATGGGGGGAATGGGCAAGGGGAATCTGGCCATGCAACGGACTATTCAAGTCATGTCGGATGAACTGGCCAGGGGCACTCCTCCCGATCAAGCTTTTGTAATCGCCAAAGCTCAACTCGACTCGGCCAACGATATTGACAATGGGAGCGGTGTCGCTCTGGTGCTGGCAAAACTGGAAAAAAAATCAAGCGGGGAAATTGACCTGCATACCTGGGTTTACGGGGATGCCCGAGGGGTTGTGTTCAGGCCATCAGCGGGAGGAGAAATCTTGCGTACCAGAGATCAATCCCTTGTTCAACAATGGCGGGACAGCAATAGAATACGCAATGATTTTGAACAGAGAACTCACCCCCAGGCTCATATCGTCATGAATTCCCTTGCCAAGGGGAGGGGGTTAGAGCCCCCCAATCAGGTTAGTACAACGCTTCAAAAAGGGGATTGGGTGGTCCTGGCCAGTGATGGTTTTTGGGATAATTTTGATGTGAGCGAAGTGTATACTCTCTTGAAGGGTTGTCGAACAGCGGAAGAAGCTCGGCAGACTCTGTTGGATGCGGCGCTGGCAAAAATGGACGCCTATCATCGGGGTGAGATGGATAGAGGTGCGAAACCGGATAATATAAACATCATCGTCACACGCGTGGGGTTCGAGCAAACTCCGGTCGTCCAACAACCTCCATCTCCTCCCCCTCCTCCCCGTCATCTTCGAAGTGTCGATGTTTTGTTGGGAAAACCTCCCAAACCCTCGGAGGATTACTTGACGCGAAACCGGGTCAACCCCAGAGTCGGCGGACAAGATACAATCATGATTGAACCAGATGGTAGTGTGACCAGTATTCATAATCCGGATCTCAATGCCCTGTTTATAGGTAATCCTGAAATTCTGGGAATGGAAATGCCCCCCTCTCAACACAAATTATCAATTGACGGCATCCCTTATGGCCGAACCACCGATGGTCGTATTGTCATGCAACAGCAGGGACAAAGAGGGTGTGTGGCCACCGCAACCACCATGCTGGCAATGGACAATGGGGGGAGACCCGATACCGGATGGGTTAAAGCATGCAACCTAAGCAATTTGGAAGAGGCCAGCCGATCTCTTGAGCGTTCCGGATTGAGCCCGATCTACACCAACAGACATGGGAACAAGCAGGAAATCGGCCGACAGCTTGAAACCCTCATCGCCCAAAATGGATCGGGAGTTCTTTCCATTGGCGGCGAAATTGGCGGCCATGTTGTCGCCATCGACAGTTTTTCCATGCAAGACAATACCGCTATCATTCGCGATCCCTTTCATGGATGGTCGATTACCGTGCCGGCTGACTCAATCTTGAGAAGGATGGGAAATCATCTGGAACTGGTTCAGGTTGGCAGATGATTTGACTTTTCGATATTTAAATACAATAAGCTTCCTGGGCATACCGTGTATCAATTGCGGGTAGGAATTCCTTATGCAATCCTTTCCGAAAACGGTTCTTTTTGTCTTCTTCGTTTTATTCTTCCCCTCCTGTTCCAGCGCGATGCCAAAGGAAATGCCATCCGATTTGAGCCTTAAATTTGGCCGAGACGGTGGTATGAATCCGACGAGAGAAGAACTCATGATCAAGAATGACACTCTCACCTACCAGACCTCTTTCTTTAACAATGCAGCCGGCTTCACAACAACCATCAACAGGGATGAAATTCAATCCCTCTATCAAGTTCTGCGGAACAACAAATTCGACAAAATCAAACTGGCTCAGGAGATGATGTATGACAAGGAGGGAGAATATGTCCGCGCCCAGTGGGGAGGAGAGCAGGTCTATCTGGGAACCAGCGGCGCTGAAGTGGCCAAGGGCTGGCAGGAGGAATGGAAAAAAATAGTCTCCACCTTTGATGCCTTGATCGAAACCAAAGCAAAAAATTTTAGAAAACCTTTTACGGTCGTTCTGGACAAAAGTCTGGCAGGCCAGTACACCGTTGTTACGTTGAGTGAAAATTACCAGTGTAGAAGCCAGGTCACGGAGGCTGGTTTCTCCTGTACTTTTCAATTATTGCCGGGAAAATATCACGCCAACGCCTACGCTATCCGCAATTACAACCCTAAAGAATATGAAGAGTGGTTTGAAATTCAAGAACGGCGATCGGAAGGGGATCTTGTTTTGGACACACAATCCGGCTTTAAGCTGACAGTGAGGTTGGCTGTAGAAAACAAGCTTACACTTGAACTGGCCCGATAAGAAAGCGGCTCGAAAATCCGTTTCCAATTAACATGGACAGAGCCAAACTTAATTTTAATCAAGGTAATAAATCAACCCTCTTTTTCCAATCTGTTGCCAGAGCTGATTTTTGAAACGGTCCGTGCGAATGGAGCCTTTTTTGACTTCTGCGCTAAAAATTTTTCCCATCCATGGAACTCCTTTCATGACAATTATCAGTTAGAAAACATCGTAAATTGCTTGCTTATTGGGGACAAGACAGAATATCGGGAATGGGGGGAGGAGTATTTGGACCAGAAGCTGGAAAGAAAAAAGACAAGAAAATAGCCGCATGATATCAGCTAGATATAAAAAATGAAGGTAAGGTGCATTTTTATGACAACTTTTTTGAAATCCTGCCGATAAAATAAGAATTGAGGATAACGATGCCCCGCCTAGAAGGCTCGAACGCTAGGGGAGGAAGAATCTGGCTTTGCCGGTTCTAACATTGGAAGCCCTCTTCATCGCGAACGAAGTGAGCGGGAAGGTGCAATTATGACTAGATACTACGTTGCACTAACAGACAAGCAGGCCAACTATTACGATGGTCAGCTGGACGATGGAAACCGGGATCAAGGGGTTCTGCACAAGGAAACCGCTTTTTCATCCGTTGGAGTTTCTCTTTATCAGGGAAAGGGAGATGAAGCCCAAACCGTCTATGTCGTCGATAGCTTGGCTCCTGGCTTCGATCAATTCAAAGAAAAATTGCGTCGGCTTAAATTTACACTGGGCACCAATGCCGCCCCCCATACCGATATCTTAAACCTCCAAACCGCTGTTCTTAATCCTTTGCAATTCTCTATCACTATCCCAGCCAGCCAAAGCAAAACGGACTGGCTTAAGCTAGTATTCGGAAATGATTTAACCATTGAACAAGGCTATTTTGTCAACCGCTCAAATTCTTCCGCACCGTACAACAAGGTCACCCTCACGCTGGATAAAAACAATCCTTCGGAAGATCAAATCAAGGGGCTGATCACCTTTTATCAGAAAATCAAGTTCGATCAGACAGGGAAAAAAATATCAGGGGGTGAAATTATTGCCAATCATGGGATCGACCTCTACAACCTG
The DNA here is from genome assembly GCA_005240075.1 of Nitrospira sp. GTDB lineage: Bacteria > UBA10199 > UBA10199 > UBA10199 > SBBF01 > SBBF01. The sequence goes on along the minus strand of SBBF01000027.1, from coordinate 24,994 downwards.
CTCCGGTTTGCCGCTGATGTGAAAATCCAATACGAGTCAGAAGCTCAAGCGATTCAGCAACAGACGGCCGAAGCGGAGGAAGGGTTTTCGCTGGGGCAAACATTGGCAGGGGGGTTTGGTCTTTTAAGTGGTCTGAAGGAATATACCGCTGGCGTGATGGCTGATCCTGAAACGTCGACAATAGGTTATGGAACAGCTTGGACTGGAGGGGCGGTCACATCGCTGGCTCAGGCATTACTCGGTTTTGGGGGAACTCTGGTTGGAACTGTTGTCGCGGCGGTGCCTGGCTGGCAGGCCTGCAATCAGGATGCGGCAAATCTGTGGCATGGGCTGACAAACTTTTCTTTTGGACTGGTCGGTTCCGTTTATGCTCCTTTCATTGCGTTGAACCAGACTTATTCTGGCGAGAACGATCCGCGTGGCTACTGGGTAAATCTTAAGGAGCAGGAATCAGCCTGGTGGGATCATGCCAAAATGAATGTTTTGGGCTATGATTCATCCAATACCAACAGCGGCGACCGCTACGCGACATCTGTCGGAACAGTCGGTGCGCTGTTTGTGGGAGGAAAATATGGGGAGAAAATGTTGACCCCCATAAAAGCCAAAGTAACTCAAGGGATGTGGGCAGGGGTGGATCGTGTAGTGGGAATTGATAGAATATTTAGCCCAGACTTTATGACAAACGCTTTTTCAGAGACTCTGCCACCGCTTTCTCCTGAACCAGCGCCTGCTCCTCCGCCATCCCTATCCGAACCAATGCCAGAAGTTACACGAGGATCACTTGCCGAAACTCAAATAGAAGCACAATTTTTTAATGAACAGTTAAGCATAAAAAAATCGGACTCCCCCATTTAGAACGAGTGCTAAAATCTTAGATCCATAAGCTCTGTCAGCTGAAGCACCAGAGGCCGTTGTTGAAACAAAAAAGCCTAGGCAGACAGAACTCAAATCGAATTAACTGATAAACCTGCCCCCCCTGCATCAAAAGCGACTATTGATCACTCCGTTCTTCCAATGGCATGGGAAAGAGTTGTTGACAAAGCAGTGACCACAGGAACACCGTTGACTGCCGAGCAAGGATTGGGAATTTTAGCGGGGCTGGAAGAATTCACAAGCAATGGGTTGTTTGATTTTATCCCGTGCAATCAGCACTCCCATTTCTCCAGAGAATCATCGATCTTGAAAGCGGTGTTGCCGCCGTGGTGGAATAAAAGTTTGCCCCAATTGACTTTTCAACCGGTTGGGTTAATATCAATTCAAGATGAAGCCTTCCAACCAGCAAGCCGATATCAAATTCAACTATTACGACTATACCCTTCTGCCCGAAGACAAGCGCTACGAACTGATCGAAGGAGATCTTTTTATGACCCTCTCCCCCATCACGTTGCATCAACTGGTTTCCATGCGCCTGGAACATGCGTTGTCCGACCATGTGCATAAAAAAAAATCAGGTCTGATTCTTGTGGCCCCCATAGACGTCGTTTTATCCGATGAAGACGTGGTCCAGCCCGACATCCTTTTCATCTCCCGCGAGCGAAAAGGGATTGTTGGCGAGAAAAACATCCAGGGGGCTCCCGACTTGGTCGTTGAAATTCTTTCTCCAACCACAGCGGACCGAGATCTGGTGATCAAAAAGAAACTCTATGCAAAATTTGCGGTCAAGGAATACTGGATTTGCAATCCGTCGGCCAAAACTGTTGAAGTGATGACCTGGACCGACAAGGGTTTCAAAACAGTGCAGGTCTACCCGGAAAATGGAATTGTGCGTTCGGAAATTTTGCCCGATTTTTCAGTTCCTGTTTCTCCCCTTTTTGAGGAGCCCTTCAAATAATTTCAAATGGAATTTCAACCCGGCCTCTTCTACCGCCTCCCTTTCTACATCGTCTACGGCCTTGTCTGCGAAGTACTCTTTACCGCCACCTGCGATCTCATTACCCCCCGGTTTGTCAAATCATGGAACGTTTTTGGAAAGGAGAATGCGGCTCACCCCCCTTCTTGGCGCGTAAATGGAAGGGATCCGCGGGCTGTGGGATACAGTTTTTTGTGGATGATCCCGATTTATGGCCTGCTCGTCCTGATGGAACCGTTGAGCCAGGCGCTCTCCCCTCTCCCCTGGCCTATGAGGGGTCTCATTTACGTTGTTCTCATCTGGATCGTGGAATACACCACCGGTTTTTTGATCAAAAAAATATCGGGGCGTTGCCCCTGGGATTATTCCGCCTCCCGATTCAACCTGCATGGATATGTTCGGTTTGATTTTTTCCCCTTCTGGTTTGCCTTTATGATGACTGCCGAAAGTCTAAGCCGCAAGTTGATTCTGTTGACTCCGGCCTTGCGGGAAATTTTTGCGATGTAAAGCTTCAGTGATGGGTGGCCCGACTGGGGGCCCCCCAATGAGCGCCTGCAGATGGAGTCACAAAAACCTGAACTTTAGCTCCCAAAACAATCGACATCGAAGCCGTCGGTTGGGGGTGAGGAGGGACAGGACCCGTCACTGAAGCTTTACTTTGCGATATAATTTTCTCTTGATTGGTATAAGCCTGTTATGAGACCCTTAAAATAATAAGTGAACAATCTGGCTCTGCCAGTTGTGAGCACGGGGTTTGGGGCCATCTGAGGCCCGAAATTCAAGATGCGAATAGCATCAAATGGGCCGAAGGGGCCCGAAGTCAGATGTTGCAAGAATATCTCCATCAAGCCCTCAGCAGGGCAAAATACGAAATATTGCCAGATGACGGCTCTTATTATGGGTCTATTAGGGGTTTTCGGGGGGTTTATGCCAACTGCTCTACTCTGGAAAGATGCAGGGAAGAACTCTTGGAAACGTTGGAAGAATGGATTCTGATTCGACTTCGTAAAAATCTGAGTGTCCCCCTTATCAAGGGCATCAATCTCAACATCAAAAAAGTTGCCTGATGTCCCCAATTTCGTGGAAAAATCTAATCAGAAAATTAAAAGAATTTGGTTTCCATGGCCCTTACTCCGGAGGCAAACATCTTTTTATGATCAAAGGAAATCTAACACTCACCATTCCAAACCCACATGGCAGAGACATTGGTCTTGGTCTGTTAAATAAAATTTTAAAAGAGGCGGGCATCTCAAAAAAGGAATGGAGTCAGTAAGAAATGAAGGAATCAAAGACCAAAAAGTTCCAAACATTATCCGATATTCCCGTAGAACCTTTCTACGGAACCCAAGGGCCGGATGGCCAACCGGGTGAATTCCCCTACACCCGCGGCATTTATCCCGATATGTATCGCGGCCGTTTGTGGACCATGCGGCAATATTCCGGTTTTGGAACCGCGGAAGAAACCAACATCCGCTTCCGCGATTTAATCGCCCATGGAGGAACCGGTCTGTCGGTTGCTTTTGATCTTCCCACGCAGATGGGACTTGATTCGGACGATCCCCGCGCCCTGGGAGAAGTGGGGCGGACCGGGGTTGCCATCGACTCGCTGGAAGATATGGAGATTCTTTTTAATCAGATACCGCTGGATCAGGTAACAACCTCCATGACCATCAATGCCACGGCTGGTATTCTTCTGGCGCTCTATATGGCGGTCGCCGAAAAACAGGGGGTCTCATTTGAAAAATTGGGAGGAACCATCCAGAATGATATTTTGAAAGAGTATATCGCCCGCGGCACTTACGTTTATCCTCCCACTCCTTCCATGAGAATCATTACCGATATTTTTTCGTTCTGCAGAAATCACCTTCCCAAATGGAACACGATTTCGATTTCCGGCTACCATATCCGGGAGGCAGGCTCCACGGCGGTACAGGAGGTGGCCTTTACGCTGGCCAATGGACTGGCCTACGTGAAGGCGGCTATTGATGCCGGTTTAAAGGTGGATGACTTTGCCCCACGGCTTTCATTTTTCTTTAACGCTCATAATTATTTTTTTGAAGAAGCGGCCAAATTCCGCGCCGCCAGACGCCTATGGGCTAAATTGATGAAAGAACGGTTCAACGCCTCGGACCGTTCCTGCCAATTGCGCTTTCATACGCAAACAGCCGGATGCAGTCTAACCGCCCAGCAGATCGACAACAATATTATTCGGGTGGCCTATCAGGCGATGTCGGCTGTTCTCGGCGGAACGCAGAGCCTTCACACCAATTCACGCGATGAGGCGCTGGCTCTTCCCACAAAAGAATCGGCGTTGATTGCTTTGAGAACCCAGCAAGTATTAGGCTATGAAACGGGGGTGGCCGATTGCGCCGATCCGCTGGCCGGTTCCTATTATGTGGAAGAGTTGACCGACACGATTGAAAGAAAAGCTTTTGAATATATTCAAAAAATTGATGAGATGGGAGGATCAGTCGTTGCGATTGAGAAAGGATATATCCAGCGCGAAATCCAGAATTCCGCATTTGAGTATCAGAAAAAAATCGAGGAAAAAGAATTGATACTTGTGGGGGTGAACCAATTCACTTCAGAAGAAGGAGCTGTCAAAGATATCCTGAAAGTCAGGCCTGAACTCGAAACAAAACAAAAAGAGCGTTTAACCGCTTTAAAAAAACGGCGGGACAACGAGGCGGTCAAAAAAGCACTCGCCCTCTTAAAAAAAGGGGCAGAAGGAACCGACAATCTGATGCCCCTCATCCTGAATGCCGTAAAATGCCATACAACTTTGGGAGAGATATCAAACACCCTAAGAGAAGTCTTTGGAGAGTACCGAGAAATAGTTTCCATATAATTCATCGTACGTCCTTTTGAACATAGAGTACCTCACCTCATCCAGATACTCCCCGTCAATCAAGGCCTCTTCCTTGAGAATCGTTTCAAAAACCCATCCCCCTTTTTCCGAGATCCGGCGGATATGGGTATCGCTGGCCAGATATTCGATCACTAGCTTTCGGAAACCGAGGCGGTTGTAAACAAAATCCCCCAGGATAATCAGCGCCTCAATGGCGTAGGTTTTATGTTGAAAATTTTTATCCAGCAGAATGCCAAAGCGGGTCACCCCGCTTTTTCTCTTCAGGGGACAGTGGGTCATCATACCGATCACCTGGCTGGATTTTTTTTCGATGATCATGAAAATGGTCACGCCACTTCTGGCCATGATCAGATTGAATTGCCGGCATTCTTCTAATGACAGAGGAGCATCAAATTCGCGAAAAAAAATTTTGTAGGCAACATCGTAATACCACTCAAATATTTTTTCGCCATGTTCAGGGGCAAAGGGAACCAGTTTGACCACATGGCCTTCCTTGAGGGGTAATATCATATACCTTCCCGCTCGTTGCACTCGCGATGAAGGGGGCCGTCGAGTTCAGGAGTGGCAAAGCCACATCCTTCATCATCTGGCATCAGAGCAAACGTTTCACCATGTTACAAAAAAATCTTCAAGAAGTCCCGCTACTTTTTCCATTGATTCTATTTTTCCCGTTTCTTTCAAAATACTGGTCACCCCCGCCCCTTCAATGCCGCAGGGAACAAAATAAGAAAAAGGGGTCAAATCGCAAGAAACATTCAAACTCAGCCCATGAGTGGTAACGTCGCGGTGAACATGCAAACCAAGGGAAGCTATTTTTTTTCCCCCCAACCAGATCCCTGGATTTTGGGAATCTCTTTCGCCTTTAATATTCAATTGACTCAAGGTCTGAATCACCCCCTCCTCCAAAATCCATACCATTTTCTCAAGGGACCAACCCCTTTGCATCAAATTGACAATAAAATAGACCACCAACTGCCCCGGACCATGATAGGTCAACTTCCCCCCACGGTCCGTTTCAATAAAATTAATCCCTTTTTCTTTCAAATAGTTAATATTTATTTTTAAATCATTAGTTGAATCTCTCCGTCCCATCGTAATCACCGGATCATGTTCCAGAAAAAGAACCTGATCGGGAATGTTGTTTTTAAGACGCTGGTCTCTCAACCATATCATTTTGTTCAACGCGATTGGATAAGAAAGAAGCCCCAGATTAGAAAATTGAATTTGAAAATTTTCTGTCATTTGAGTAATGCATGGCGTAGGGGCGATTCGCAAATCGCCCGTACATCATTATGTTTCATCCCATCCTCTGCCACATCGAAAACCATATCGCAACCGTGACCTTTAACAGGCCTGAAAACCTGAATGCTCTGGACAAGGCGATGGGTTTGGCCTTTGCCAAACGTTTAAGAGAAATCAAAAAAAACAGAGATGTGAGGGTTGTCATTTTAACCGGCTCAGGGAGGGCCTTTTCCAGTGGCGGCAACCTCGATATGATCGAGGCTAAAACCAAGAAGGGATTTCTGGCCAACAAAAATGAGCTTAAGAAATTTTACAAATTATTTTTGGGGGTTCGTGATTTGAAAGTCCCTGTTATTGCCGCCATGAATGGCCCCGCCATTGGAGCCGGCTTTTGTTTAAGCCTCGCCTGCGATCTCCGCTATGCTGCCACCACGGCTAAAATAGGGGCCAATTTTGCCAAAATCGGGCTCGCTCCCGGCATGGGGGGGAGTTATCTGATCACCCGGCTGGTCGGCCCCACACGAGCCGCTGAAATTTTGTTGCTGGCCGAAAATCTTTCTGCCGAGCGGGCGCTGCAGATGGGACTTTTAAACGGAATATTTTTGCCAGAAACCCTCTTAAACCATGTTTACGGCGTCGCCAAGGTCATTGCCGAAAATGGCCCGATGGCTATTCGAATGATCAAAAAAGGAATTCAAAAAGCAATCCATGCCACACTGTCCGAGATGTTTGACTACGATTCCACCTGCCAGGCCAAATCATTCGGTTCGGAGGATATCAAGGAGGGAATTCGGGCCATTCGGGAGAAACGATCGCCAAAATTTTTGGGAATTTAAACCAGTGACGGGTCCTGTCCCTCCTTATACCCCCAATCGACGGCTTCGATGTCGACTATTTTTTCAACTAAAGTTGTATGTTGTTTGGCTCCATCTGCAGGCGCTCATTGGGGGGCCCCAGTCCCAAAGGGATCCCTGAGGGATCGGGCCACCCATCACGGGTTTACCTACACGCGAGGTTTCACATTCTCCTGAATCCATTTGATGATATGGCGGGTGTCGGCACCGGGGGTGAAAACCTCCGCCACTCCTGCTTTTTTAAGCTCGGCAATTTCATCCGAAGGAATGATCCCTCCGCCAAAAACAACCACATCTCCCGCCTTGTTTTCCTTCAATAAGCGAATCACTTCCGGAAAAAGATAATTGTGCGCTCCAGACAGAATGGAAAGGCCGATCGCATCGACATCTTCCTGAATGGCCGTATTGACTATCATCTCAGGGGTCTGGTGGAGGCCTGAATAAATCACCTCAAAACCGGCATCCCGCAGGGCCCGCGCAACGATCTTGGCCCCCCGATCATGGCCGTCGAGACCTGGTTTGCCGACGAGGATTCGGAGTTTTTTGTTCATATAAAAATGTAGGGGCAAATCTTGTATTCGCCCGGGCGATCACAAGGATCGCCCCTACGTTATCAAAATATCCCCGGATCATGATATTCGCCAAACATTTTCTTTAACACATCCGAAATTTCCCCGATCGTGCAATAAGCACGGGCGCAATCCAACAGTCGCGGCATGAGATTTTCGTCTGTTTTGGCTGACTTCTCCAAAGCTGCCAAAGCGGCTGAAACCTTTTTGGTCTCCCTGATCAACTTTAATTTTCGTATATTTTCAACCTGTTTTTTTTCAACTTCAGGATCAATTTTAAGAATGTCAGGGGGAGTTTCGTTTTCCATGACAAATTCGTTCACCCCCACGACGATTTTTTCCTTGTGTTCCACTTGCCGCTGATAGACGTGCGAGGCGGCCGCTATCTCCATTTGCGGATATCCCCTTTTGATCGCTTCCACCATCCCCCCCATACGATCGATTTTTTTGATGATCTCCAAAGCCTCCTTTTCCATACGAGCTGTTAAGCTTTCAACAAAATAAGAACCCCCCAGCGGATCGATGGTGTTGGCCGCCCCCGATTCGAAGGCAATAATTTGCTGGGTGCGAAGAGCGGTCCGCACCGCTTTTTCAGTCGGAAGCGCAAAGGTTTCATCCATAGAATTGGTATGGAGCGACTGACACCCCCCCACCACGGCGGCTAGTGCCTGAAGAGTGGTACGGACAATATTGTTTTCCGGCTGTTGCGCCGTCAGAGAACAACCGGCCGTCTGAACATGAAAACGACATTTCAAGGATTCCTGTTTTTTGGGATTGTATCTTTCCTTCATCAGACGGGCCCAAAGTCTTCGGGCGGCCCGATATTTGGCAATCTCCTCAAAAAAATCGATATGGGCGTTAAAAAAGAAGGAAAGACGGGGGGCAAAACTGTCGATATCCAGCCCCCGGTTGACACAGGCCTGAACATAACTCAAACCATCGGCCAGGGTGAAAGCCAATTCCTGAACCGCCGTTGAACCCGCTTCCCGGATGTGATAACCGGAGATGGAAACCGGATTCCATTTGGGAACATGCCGGCAAGAATATTCAATCGTGTCAACCACAATCCTTAAAGCCGGTTCGGGAGGAACGAGATAGGAATTTTGGGCGATATACTCCTTCAACACATCGTTCTGGATGGTCCCCCCCAGTTGATCAAACGCAAAACCTTTCTTTTCAGCGTTCGCCAAAAAAAAGGCAAACAGGATGGCCGCCGGCCCATTAATCGTCATGGAAACGGTAACCTGATCCAGAGGAATACCATCAAAAAGAATTTCCACATCGGCCAGCGAATCAATCGCCACCCCACAGACTCCCACTTCTCCTTTCGCCCGGGTTGAGTCGGAATCGTACCCCATCAGAGTCGGAAAATGAAATGCGGTGGAAAGGCCGGTCTGTCCTTCTTTCAAAAGATATTTGAACCGGGCATTGGTATCGGCCGCCGTGGCGTAGCCGGCAAACTGCCGCATAGTCCAGAGCCTCCCCCGATGCATGGTGGGATAAATCCCCCGCGTAAATGGAAAAACTCCCGGATACCCCAAATCTTTTGCGTAGGAAAAACCTTTGAGTTGTTCCGGTGTATAGAGCCGATCGATCGGCATGGAAGAAAGGGTGGTAAATTCTCGATGCCGCTCAGGAGTATGCCTTAAGGCTTTGGCAAGCGTTGAGGTTTCCCAAAGTTTGAGATGAGTCAGAGGGGATTTGGGGTGTTTTTGTGATTTTTTTTTGATGTTTTTATTGGGCATTCAAAAAATTGTAGGGGCGAACTTTATGTTCGCCCGCATCAATGGGCGAACACAAGATTCGCCCTTACGTTTTCAACAAATTTCTCGCGATCACCAACCGCTGAATTTCCGAGGTTCCCTCGTAAATCTCCGTAATCCGGGCATCCCGCAAATAACGTTCCACAGGGTAGTCGGAACAGTAGCCATATCCTCCATGAATTTGCACCGCCTTGTTGGTTACAAAATTGGAGGTCTCCGAGGCATAAAGCTTGGCTTGGGCCGCCTCCAATGTGCATGATTGCCCCTGATCCTGAAGCCATGCGGCCCGGTAAATCAACAAACGGCTGGCATCAATCCGGGTAGCGCTATCGGCTAGCATCCACTGGATCGCCTGAAAATCGCTGATCACCTTTCCAAAAGCTTCCCGTTCCCGAGAGTATCTAAGAGCCGCCTCCAACGCGGCCCTCGAAATCCCCAAGGCCTGCGTGGCAATTCCAATCCGTCCTCCATCGAGAGTACTCATGGCAATCGTAAATCCCTCCCCCTCTCTCCCGAGAAGGTTTTCACGGGGGACTTCGCAATTCTGCAAAACAATACTGCAGGTTGACGAAGCGCGAATCCCCAATTTTTTTTCGACTTTGCCGATCGAAAAACCGATAAAATTTTTATCGACAATAAAAGCTGAAATTCCCTTATGCCTTTTTGCCTTGTCGGTCATGGCAAAAACAACCATCGCGTCCGCGTGAGGCCCGTTGGTGATGAAATTCTTGGTGCCATTCAGGATATAATGATCCCCTTTAAGCACCGCCGTGGTTTGCTGATTGGCCGCGTCCGAGCCGGTGCCCGGTTCCGAAAGACAGTAAGCTCCCAGTTTTTCGCCGCGGGCAAAGGGGAACAGATATTTTTTCTTCTGATGTTCAGTTCCAAATTTGTGGACCGGTCCACAGAAGAGGGAATTATTGACCGACATGGTCACCGCCGTCGAAGCGCATCCAGCGGCAATTTCCTCAAGAGCGACAACATAAGAAAGAGTATCGAGACCGGAGCCCCCCCACTCCTGCGGAATCATCATCCCCATAAATCCCAGTTCCGCCATTTTTTTGAGATGACGTGACGGAAACTCGGCTTTCTGATCCAGTTCAGCAGAGGCGGGAGCCAGTTGTTCTTGCGCAAAATCACGCGCCAACTGCTGGATCATCTTTTGTTCGTCGGATAATTGGAAATTCATTATTTCCCCACAAATTTTGCTTCCCTTTTCTCCAAAAACGCCTTCACCCCCTCTGTTCGATCTTCTGTGGCAAAAACAAGGGGGAAGGTTGATTCCTCCAATTTCAAACCGGAAGCGAGAGGAAGATCACTCCCTTCGTTTATCACTTTTTTGGCGAGCCGAACCGCGACAGGCCCCTTTTTAAGAATGATCTCAATCGTTTTTTTCACTTCTGCCATCAGGTTGGCCGGCTCGGTTACTTTGTTGACAATCCCCAAATCAAAAGCTTCTTCGGCTGACACCATCTTGGCTGTATAGATCATTTCTTTGGCTCTGTTTCTTCCCATTAATCGGGAAAGCCTCTGCGTTCCTCCAAAACCGGGGAAGAGCCCCAGATTAACCTCCGGCAGTCCCAATTTTGAATTGAGGGACGCATAAATAAAATCACACGAGAGGGCGAGCTCGAGCCCTCCCCCCAGACAAAAACCGTTGACGGCTGCGACAACCGGAACTTCACAGGTCTCAATCGCCCGCATGCAACGGTGCCCTGTTTCACAAAAATGCTCCGCATCGAGAGCGGTCATGGTTTGCATGGCCGAAATATCGGCTCCCGCCACAAAAGCTTTATCGCCTGATCCTGTAATCACAACCGCACCGATATCGGGATGCCGCCGGATATCCCGAAAACATTTTAAAAGTTCGGTTAAAACCGTTCCATTCAGCGCATTGAGCGCCTTCGGCCGGTTGATGGTGATCGTGACCATCCGATTTTCAAGTGAAAACAAAAGTGTTTCAAAAGTCATAGTGCCTCCTTAATATTCATAAAAACCCTTCCCCGTTTTTCTTCCCCAATACCCTGCCTCCACATACTTGACCAGCAGTGGACAAGGGGCATATTGGGGGTTTCCCAATTCATGATGAAGATAGTGGAGTGCCCGTAAAACAACATCCAAACCGATTTGATCCGCCAGAGCCAGGGGGCCCAGCGGCTCCCCCCTCCCGATTTTCATGGCCTTGTCAATATCAGTGGAAGGAGCCACCCCTTCATACAAGACAGTCACTGCTTCGTTGATCACCAAAAACAGAAGCCGATCGGCTACAAGGCCTGGAAAGTCATGGGCGATAATCGTTTCCAGTTCCATCCGTCGGACAAGAGCAAGAGTTTTTTGAAGAGTCATCTCCGAAGTTTGCACCCCTCTCGCTATTTCCACCAACCTCGTTTCCGGAACTGGAACAAAAAAATGCAGGCCGATCACCTGGCTTGCCCGACGGAGCATGCGGGCGATCCTGGTCACCGACAGGAGAGAGGCCTGAAAAGCCAAGATGGCAGAAGGTGAAGCAAGATCATCAAACTCCCTTAACAATCTTATTTTTTGAGATTCGTCATCATAAGCGGTTTCAATAACAAACTCAATATTGGCCAATGCCGAGAGATCCAAACCAAGCTGAATTTTTCCGTTGATTGAATCTTTCTGATTTTCAGAAATTTCCTTCGATTCGACCCACCGAAGAATCTGCCTTCGGATATGATCGGCCGACTTTTCCAAGCGTTCCTTGTCCGCTTCAACCAACACGACAGGCAATCCGCTTCGTGCAGAGGCCAAAGCGATTCCCGTCCCCACCACTCCTGATCCAATAATGCCAACGCGGGAGATGTCCATCAGATTCTTTCAACAATCATCGCGACCGCTTCCCCTCCCCCAATACACAACGAAGCCAGCCCCCGTTTCAGATTTCTCTTCTGCAGAGCATACAAAAGGGTCACCAAGATCCGGGCGCCGGAAGCGCCAATCGGATGTCCGATGGCCACCGCTCCCCCATTGACATTCACTTTGTCGGAGGGGATTCCCAGTTTGTTGTTGTTGGCCAAAGCGACCACCGAAAAAGCCTCGTTGACTTCCCATAACTCAATGTCGGTAACCTTGAGGTTTGCTTTTTTGAGAACCTTTTCCATTGCATCGGCGGGAGCCATCGTAAACCATTCCGGTTCCCGGCTCGATTGGGCTTGGGCCACAATCCGTGCCATTGGCTTTAATCCAAGCGATTGGGCTTTATCCGCCGACATGACAACCAGAGCGGCCGCTCCATCGTTGATGCTGGAGGCATTCCCTGCGGTCACCGTTCCTTCTTTTTCAAATGCGGGACGAAGATCTTTAAGTTTTTCTATTTTTCCCTTCCCTGGTTCTTCATCGGTATCGACGATAATCGGATCCCCTTTTTTTTGCGGAATGACAACGGGGGCGATTTCATCCTTGAATACTCCCTCTTTGATGGCATTCTGCGCCCGACGGTAGCTTTCAGCCGCAAAGGCATCCTGCGCTTCGCGGGTGATTTTGTATTCTTTGGCGCATTTTTCAGCGCAGTTTCCCATATGAACATTGTGATAAGGATCCCACAACCCGTCGCGAATCATCGTATCAATGATCTCTCCGTTTCCCATCCGATAACCGGTACGGGCTTGAATTAACGCGTACGGCGCCTGACTCATCGATTCCATTCCCCCCGCAACGACGACATCCGCTTCTTCGGAACGAATCGCCTGGGAAGCCAGCATGACACTCTTCAAACCGGAACCGCACACCTTGCCGATGGTTAACGCGGCTGTTTCCTTGGGGAGACCGGCTCCCAAGAGGGCCTGCCGAGCGGGCGACTGCCCCACAGCGCCGGTCAAGACACATCCCATAATCACTTCTTCAATCCACTCCGGTTTGATCTGGGCTCTTTTAACTGCTTCCTTAATAGCCACCGCTCCCAGTTGGGGAGCTGACAATCCGGCCAACGATCCCATAAAACTTCCCACGGCCGTCCGGGCACCACTGATAATGACGACTTCTTTCATAATATACCTTCCTGCTTGTCTGCCGGAGGCAGACTTCGCAATGAAGGGAGCCTCCCTGTCTCAGAACTGGCTATTTCTACTTCGCAAAGCCGATGGCTTTGCTACGCGGCCAAGCCAAGCTTGGCCTTGTAAGCCAGATTCTTCGTCATCTGGCATGCGAGTTTGAGTAACAAATGCCCTTGCCTGTGTCAACGAACAATGGCATAAAATGATGCAAGATGATGTCGCATTCTTCCGGTTTTTCACTTCGTGAACTTCTAGTCGTCATGATAGTGATTTTAATTTTGATTTTGGCATCCATTCCCCTCTTTTTTCATCTGAAGAAAAGAAGAGATTCAAACACCAAGATAAGCCCTCTTCACGTCGGAATTTTGCAGGAGCTCTCCGCTTTTTCCTTCCAGAATAATTTTGCCTGTTTCCATCACATACCCCCTCGCTGCCGTTCGGAGAGCCAGAAAAGCATCCTGTTCAATCAATAAAATGCTGACCCCTTTTTCATGAATCGCTTTTAATATTTTGAAAATTTGTTGAACCAGATTAGGAGCGAGCCCCAAAGAGGGTTCATCCAGCAACAACAATTGGGGGCGAACCATCAGCGCCCTGCCGATGGCGAGCATCTGCTGTTCCCCACCGGACAGCGTGTCGGCAGGTTGTTTGATTCTTTCCTTCAGGCGGGGGAAAAAATTAAAAACTTCCTCCAAATCAGACTGAATGAGTGAACTTTTTTTTCGGCAATAACTCCCCAGCTCCAGATTTTCACGAACGGTTAAATTCTGAAAAATAAGCCTCCCTTCAGGCACCTGAACAACACCGCTGGCTACAATTTGATGAGAAGGGAGAGCCCCCAAATCAAGACCCTTGTAGGTGATTTTTCCCGATTGTTTGGGAATAACGCCCGAGAGGCTTTTCACCAGAGTTGTTTTGCCGGCCCCATTGCTTCCAATGATCGTGACAATCTCCCCCTCGTCTACATGGAGAGAAACCCCCCGGAGCGCCTTGATGGCACCGTAGGAGACATGAAGATTATTAATGATGAGAGACATTTATATACCTTCCCGCTTCGCGATGAAGGGAGCTTCCAATCTCAGAACCGGCCAAGCCGGATTCTTCGTCATCTAGCGTTCGAGCATCATTATACTTCCCCCAAATAGGCTTCGATGACCTTCTGATTCTGGCGGATTTCTTCCGGGCTCCCCTCCGCAATCGCCACTCCATAATCCAAAACCAGAATCCGCGGAGCGATCGTCATCACCACCTGCATATCATGCTCGATTAAGATCACGGTCAGTTGATACTCCCGATGAATCCGGCGAATGAGATCGATTAAATCGTTCTTTTCGGTCGGGTTCATACCGGCCGCCGGTTCATCCAGCAAAAGAAGTTTGGGATGGGTAGCCAGCGCCCTGACAATTTCAAGGCGCCTCTGCTCCCCATAGGGGAGATTTTTGGCCAGTTCATTTTTTTGATCAGAAAGATGAAAGAGAGTTAACAAGTCATCCACTTGTTGGGCGACAATCCTCTCTTCCTCTTTGACTCCTTTGCTTCCCAAAACGGCCGATCCCAGGCCATATTGAAGCCTCGCATACCAGGCAGCTTTCACATTGTCCGCCACCGACATGTTGGAAAAAAGACGGATGTTCTGAAAAGTCCTTGCTACCCCCAAACAATTCATCGCCTGAAGCGTTTTTCCCTCGATAGTCTCCCCCTTGAAAAAAATCGATCCCTCCGATGGAGAATAAACGCCGGTTAAGAGGTTAAAAAGAGTGGTCTTCCCCGCTCCATTGGGGCCGATAATGGCTATCAGCTCTCCCTCGTCCAAAGAAAATGAAACATGGTTTAAGGCCATCAGACCGCCAAAGTTGATGGAACAATGATGAACGTCTAACAGAGGGGGTGTTTTCATCTTAACTTTTGCATTTTAAATTTAAAATTGATTTCCCTCATCCCCATAATCCCCTGCGGCCTCTTGATCATCACAACAATCAGAAGCAGAGAATAAAGCACCATCCGAAAATCGCTCGCTATTCTCAACAGCTCAGGTAACGCCGTCAGCAGGAGAGCGGAGAGGACCGAACCGGAAAGGCTGCCCAGTCCCCCCAATACAACCATCGTGACTATTTCGACCGATTTTAAAAAAGTAAAAGAGGAAGGATTCAGATAGGTATTAAAGTGCGCAAAGAGCGCCCCTC
The DNA here is from genome assembly GCA_005240075.1 of Nitrospira sp. Classification (GTDB taxonomy): domain Bacteria; phylum UBA10199; class UBA10199; order UBA10199; family SBBF01; genus SBBF01. Next base: position 9,652 of record SBBF01000027.1, on the reverse strand, counting down.
CTGTTCCTGCAAAAAAAGATCCGATGACAAACGCGGTCACCTTCACGCGCGTCGGACGAATGCCGATCGACTCGGCCGCAATTTCATCGTCCCTCACACACAAAAAAGCCTTGCCTTTGGTGGAACCAATGAGCCTGAAGAGAACCAGGAGAACAACAAAGACCCAGAAGTAAATCCAAAAAAAACTGGCCCTCTCTGGAATACCTGAAAAACCGCGCGCCCCCCCTATTGTCTGAATGTTTAAAATAATCACCCGAATGATTTCGCCAAAACCGAGCGTGACAATGGCCAGGTAATCCCCCTTCAAACGAAGAGTCGGGAGCCCGATTAAAAAACCGCAAAAAGCAGCGCAACTTCCGCCACAGAGGGTAAAAATCAAGAAAAAGAGAGGATTCAAAAATGAGGGATAAAAATCACCGCAAAAAACAGTGAGCGAAGCGCTCACATAAGCCCCAACAGCCATAAACCCGGCATGTCCCAGAGAAAACTGTCCGGTAAAGCCGGTAATCAAATTCAGGGAGACAACCAAAACAATGTTAATTCCAATCAAGCCAATAATTTGGGTAATATAAGGATTAAGAATAAGAGAAATAAATTGATCCAAAATCAATAAAACCGACATCACTCCTGCAACGATGATAACTCTTTTCATACTTTGGTCTGTTGCCGACCTCCGAGCAAACCGGTCGGTTTAAAAAGGAGAATCAAAATCAGAATAATAAAAGCCAACGCGTCCCGGTAGGTGGACGAAATGTACGCCGTCACCATCGTTTCGGAAATTCCCAGAATCAACGATCCGACCAGAGCCCCCGGAATACTCCCAATTCCCCCTAAAACCGCCGCCACAAAGGCTTTGATGCCCGGCATAATTCCCATTAAAGGTTCCACTTTAGGATTGGACAAACCGACCAGAACGCCGGCGGCACCCGCCAGCGCGCTCCCCAGAATAAAAGTAAACGAGATGACCCGATCAACCGGAATCCCCACCAGCGCCGAAGCGGTGTGTGAAAAACTGACCGCCCGCATGCACAATCCCATCTTGGTTCTCATGACAATCCAATGGAGAATGATCATCAGAACAAGGCTTGTAATAATAATCAGAAACTGAATGTTGCTGACAAAAACTCCCCCCAGATTGATGAAAGGGTTTGTGGGAATGAGGGTTGGAAAAAATTTGGGATCGGCCCCAAAGAGGAGTTGTCCGCCATATTCCAAAAAAAGAGAGACCCCGATGGCGGTAATCAGTGCGGTAATCCGGGGGGCATGACGGACCGGCTTGTAGGCCAGTTTTTCAATCACAAATCCCAGAAGGGCGCAAACAAGCATGGACAAGGGAAGAATGATAAAAAAAGAAGCGGGACCATTTTGGAGAGATAACCACCGGGCCAGAAAATAACCGGACATCGCCCCGATCATGTAAACATCGCCATGAGCGAAATTGATCAGCCGGATAATGCCGTAAACCATGGTATAGCCAAGGGCAATCAGGGCATAAATCGAACCCCAGGCGACCCCATTGATTAACTGTTGGAGGAAAGAAGACACGTCTTTAAGGCTCTACCGCTTCTGCAAATCGAACCTTCCCCTTTTCAATTTTCAAAACAACCAACCTTTTTTCGGCATCCCGGTTTTTGTTGATTGAAATGGATCCAGACACCCCGTTGAAATTATTTGTTTGTGCCAAGGCATCACGGATCTTCGCTCCTTCCGTACTGTCTGCCCGGCGAATAGCATCAAACAGAATCTGGGCTGAATCATACCCCAGGACAGCCATCGCGTCAGGAGGGGCCCCATATTTCTGACTGAATTTAGCAATAAAATTCTGGACGACCGGATTGGGATCATCAGAAGCATAATGAGTAGAAAAATAGGAATTGTCGACAGCCGGGCCGCCGATTTCAATCGTCTTGGCCGAATCCCATCCGTCGCCACCAAAAAGCGAACCTTGAAATCCCAATTCACGGGCCTGACGGGCAATCAGCCCCACCTCCGTGTAATAACCAGGGATAAAAATCCCCTCGGGATTTCTAGCAATGATGGAAGTCAACTGGGCTCTGAATTCGATATCCCCTTCGGAATAGGATTCGATAGAAGTAATTTCTCCTTCCAACTCCTTGAATGTTTTTACAAAAAAATCGGCCAGCCCCACCGAATAATCATTTTTGATGTCCTTCAAGACCGCGACTTTTCTTAATCCCAGATTTTTGAAGGCAAAACGGGCCATCGCCTCCCCCTGAAACGTATCAATAAAACAGGCGCGGAAAATATAATCCCCCACCTGGGTTACTTGCGGATTGGTAGAAGCGGGGCTGATCATCGGAATGCCGTTTTTCTGCGCTTCCGGCGCGGCAGCCAGGCTTCGCGATGAAGCCACTTCTCCCAACAGGGCCACCACTTTTTTGAATTTGATCAATTTGAGAACGGCCGTTTTGGCTTCCTCCGCAAGACTGCGGTCGTCTTCCGTGACAATCCGAATTTTTTTGCCCAAAAGACCACCGCTGCCGTTCACTTCCTCAGTCGCCATCAAAATTCCCTTGTGGGTTGACTGGCCAAAAGTAGCGGTCCCCCCCGTGAGCGAACCAAATTCGCCAATTAAAATTTCGTTGTCCGATTTTGGTTGGCAGGAAAAAATGAGAAATAAAAAACAGAGAAAATAAACTATTTTCTTTTGATTCATAATTTCCCCGTAGGGGCGAACTTTATGTTCGCCCGTTACAAGGGCGAAGACAAGCTTCGCCCCTACACAAATTGGGAGCAATTTACTTTACTTGCAGCCAATTAATCAAGGAAAGACTCAAAGATGGAACATAGGTAATCACCAGCAGGCAGAGAATCAAAAGAATCAAATAGGGAATGGCAATCCGGTAGAGTTCAATGACCGGCCTACCAAAGCGAAATGAGGAGATAAAAAGATTAAGCCCCACCGGAGGGGTCAAGTAGCCGATTTCCAGGTTGGTCAGAAAAATAATCCCCAGATGAACCGGATCGACCCCATACTTGTAGGCGACCGGCGTAATCAGAGGGACCACAACAATGGTCGCTGAAAAAATATCCATCAGGCATCCCACAACCAGCAAAAAAAGATTGAGCACCACCAAAAACATCAGCTGGCTGGAAATAAACTGGCTCACCCAGTCAAACATCTTCATCGGGACTTGCGCATCAACCAAGTAGTTGGTCATCCCCATCGCGACCCCCAGAATAATGAGAATCCCCCCCACCAGAATCATCGATTCTTTGATAATCCGGGGCACATCACTGAAAAGTTTCAAATCCCGATAGATAAACACTTCCACAATGAGTACATAAAAAGCGGTAACAGCGGAGGCTTCGCTCGCCGTAATCCATCCGGTATAAATTCCAGCCAAAACAATAATCGGAAGAGGAACCTCCCAAGCCGCCTCTTTCAACGACTTCAGGATGTTCTTTCCATTAAAGGAAACCCTTCTCACCCCCCCTTTAATTCCTGACCAAATGCAATAGATCGAGAGAACAACCACCAGCAGAAGGCCGGGAAGAATTCCGGCGATAAACAGTTTGTCAATGCTCACAGTCGCTACCAGTCCGTAGAGAATCAACGGAAGGCTCGGGGGAAAGAGAAGACCCAAACTGCCGCAGGAGGTGACCAATCCCATGGAAAATTTATCGGGGTATTTTTCCTTGATGAGAATCGGAAATAAAAGCCCCCCCAGCGCGATGATGGTAACACCACTGGCGCCGGTAAAAGCGGTAAAAAAAGCACAGGCAAAAACAGTCACCACTGCCAAACCGCCGGGAAGCCATCCGACAAACGCCTGGGCCACATTCACCAGTCGTTTGGGAGTTCCGCTTTCGGCCATCAGGTAACCGGCAAAGGTAAAGAGAGGAATAGAAATCAGCGTCGGCGCCGAGGCCATCCGGTAGAATTCAATCATGATGGCGGAAGAATCAATGTCGGCCCGACCAAAAGAATAGAGAGCAATCGCCCCAAAGATGAGAAAGAGAGGGGCTCCCAGCAACGCGAAAAGTGAAAAGGCCAATGTCGTGGTCATTTGAGTTTGATATGAAGCGAAATATCAAGTCCCGAAGGTTCACTCCCCTTCTTCAAGGTTTCAATCTTTTTTCCGGAAAATTTGTACAGCATCTCAATCAGCTTCACGCCATAACGAAAGGTGATCATGCCAAAACCGACCGGCATAATGACGATAAAATACCAGGTGGGGATTCCTTCAAAAAGAATGGAACCGGACATTTTTTCATCCATCATGAATTTGAAGGCTGACTGGTAGAGTAAAAAACTGACCGCAATACAAAAAAAACAGATAAACAGATCAACAACAGGAACCGCTCTTTTGGGAAGAACCTTGACCAAGGCATCTATTTTAATATGACTGTCCTGTTTGGTAGACAAGGTCGCCCCAAAAAAACCGATCCAGAGGACCAGATGACGGCCAAAAACATCCCCCCAATTGATCCCGCTGTCAAAAAAATTTCTTAAAATCACCTGCAGAAATGAAAAACTGAGGGCCACCAGAAGGATGAGCACCAGAAAGCAACTCTCCAAACGGGCCGACAAGCGATCAAGGGCAAATATCAAACGAATGGGGTTCATGGAGCAGAGGCAATCAACTGGTTCACCTTATCCAGCAATGTTTGAGGATAGAGGGTTCCCACCAATTTAGCCTGAACCTCTTGGCTGATCCCCTGGAGTTCTGTCAACGCTTCGGGGGTTAATTGAACAACCTGAATTCCGACCGATTGAAGAACCGACAACGATTGCTGGTTATCGGAGCGGGTTTTAGCGATCAATTGTTTGGCCTGTGCATCAATCACCTCTTTCACAATTTTTTGTTCCTCGGCAGAGAGTTTGTCCCATTCTGCCTTGGCCACAACAATCCCCCCTGTCCCATCAACCAGATTCACGTCAGTCATATTCTTGACTTTCGTATGCCATTGAAAGGCAATCGCCGCCAACTCAGGGGCATAACATCCATCAATCAAACCGGTTTGAAGGGAGGTTAAAACATCCGTAATGGCGAGAGGAACCGGCACCACCTGGAGAGCCTCATACATCGCCTGGGCCAGCGGGTCCCCTTCCCACATCCACATTTTAAGCCCATTCAAATCAGCTTTTTTGGTGATCGGCTTATTGGAAAAAATTTTCACAAAACCAACTTCCGCCCATCCCAAAAGAACAAATCCTTTCTGCAAAAACTTGTCATTAAAATAGCTGCGGAGATTGCCATACACCTGGTCCGCCTGCGAATAATTTTTGAACAAGAACGGGAGTTCCAAAACCCGGATTTCCGGCTCAATCATTCCCAGTCCAACGCCTGTCAAGGCTCCTCCGGTCAGCTGACCAATCCTCATTTTGCGGACGACATCTTTTTCATCGCCAGCGGTCCCTCCAAAATAGAGCTGAAAATCGACCTTTCCTCCGGTTTTGGCCAACACTTCATTTTTCATGCTGATCAAGCCCTTGGCCAGTGTTGTACCGTCAGGAGCCAGCGTGGCCATTTTGATAATTTTGGCCGGCCCCGCTGTTGGAGCCGGAGAAACTGGTTTCGGAACCGCCGGGGTAGGAGCCTGGGCAAAAACCGGGGCACCAAAAAATGTCGTTAGAACAAAAAAAGAAACGATGAACGAATTCATTTTTGTCTCCTTGTTGTAGGGGCGAATCTTGTATTCGCCCAAATGATTGGGCAATCACAATTTTACGGGCGATCACAAGGATCGCCCCTACGTTTAAAACATTGTCATCGAATGATCCAACAACCACCGCGCCCGGAGTTTGGCCAATTCATTGGCCAACCTCTGCTCCGGCAATCCGGCTGCGTCAGCCGAGAGAACCTCGTTTAACAGGCTGTCAAAAAGGGCCCGGTCCTGGTTTTGAACCGCATAGCTTTGTGCGTACAAAACCAGCCCCATCAGATGTTTTCTTTGATAAGCAGAAATCGCTTTTTCAAAATGCTCCTTTGAAAGAGTCGGATTTCCTCCAAACATCGGGGGTCTTGAGCCAAAGGAAAAACCAAAAAAGAGATGCGGGCCTCCATAAAAGAAGTTTTCATCGATTTCAAGCACTCTTTGCATCATGGCCTCCACTTTGGGAAAATCGGCAATCGCCTGGGGGGAATCTTTGTTCAAATTAATCCAGCTCCCCCAGTTGAGCGCCGTCCAAAAAAGAGCCGGAACTGATCTTCTACCAAACCCTTTAAGCGCCTTTTTAAAGGTGTCCAGATCGCGGTTGACCGCTTTTTCAAACCCGGCATTCCGGGTCAACACCGCCAGTCCAAAATTCTTTCCCTTGGTGTAGAAGGTTTTGGCTCTTTCTTCATTCAAAGCCCTTTGGGCCTCGTCCACCTCTCGGTACTTCATCATGTTCCATTCCAAAAAACCAAAAGCATAGTTGGCATAGGAACGGGAGAGGAGGGTCAAGTAATTTTTGTTTTTGGGATTGTCGTACTGGAACGACTCCAGCATTTTGATCATCGTCATGCCGGTGTTTTCCGCCAGCAAAACATCCGATTCCATTTCAAACGCCGGGGCGCCACCGGCAAAAATCTGGGAGGTAATGTCAGAAGCAATCTGTTTGGGAGTACAGGAGAGAGAAGAAAGGGCCGCAAGAGATAACGCAAACGCAAGTTTTTTGATCATACCGTCCCTCGTCAATAAACCCCTTTCCCACCAGACTCAAAGCTCTGTTACACAATTTGCAAAGGGCATGCAAATGATTTTTTTCCAATGATTTTTTCCCAATCAGGAGGAGAGAATTTTAGATAAAAATCCGAGGGATTTGAAGGGCTTGCCGGCTGTATACTGGATGAAATATTCCAGAGCCCGTCTGGCCGAATGAACCTCCACCGGCGACCAGGGGTTGGATTTCCATTGGCGGGGATTTTTGTGGAATTCCCGGGAGATCAAATCAAGAAGTTTGTAGCTCAAGGGATAATTTTCAAAAGAGCCATTCAATCGCGTCTTGCACTTGGAACAGACAATCCCCCCCTTTTTTCCCTGAAAGAAATAATCCCGATCAGGGTGGATCGATTCTCGACAATCGAGACAAACTGACAACTCCGGACGGAATCCAAGAAGATCCAGAAAACGATGCTCCATCAACGGAACCAGATGCGGTTCAAATGTTTCATGATTTTTGTGCTCTTCCAGAAAAACGACAAAATCGTTGTAAACGGCTGGCCCCTTTTCGTTCTCCTTGTGGAAAACCAGAATCAGCTCCGCAAAATAGCAGGCCGCCGCAAATTTGGAGAGGTCGTTTCTCACCCCTTCCATGCCGCACACCAGGTCGGCCAATTGCAGACGAACGAGTTCGGAATTCCGATTTTCCTTCCATTGCACCTCAACCTGATTAAACAGATCCAATACCCCTCCGAAACGTTTTCGCGAAGACCTTTCTGACGGGGCAAAACCTTTGATGAGCCTCCCCTCCTCGCTCAGACAGGTGACAATGGTATCCGCCTCCCCATAGGGAATTCTTCTCAAAACCAGTGCTTTTGATTTAAACAAATCCATGACTATGCCTTAAGGATGATCAAAATGGGCCAGGTCGCGAAAAATGCGGTAACGCTCCGAAATTTCCTCCTGACGCAGATTTCGCAACCGATCGCAACTAAACGCCTCTACATTAAAGGACGCCATCACACTTCCAAAAATCATTGCCTGTTTGAAACCGTTTAAACTGAGATTCCCGGAACGAGCCAAGAATCCCATAAAGCCCCCCGCGAAACTGTCCCCCGCCCCGGTTGGATCTTTGATATCCTCCAGTGGCAAACCGGGAGCCGAAAAAATTTGCCCCGCATGGAACAGAAGTGCTCCATATTCCCCCCTTTTGATCACGACAGTTTTAGGCCCCATAACTTGAATTATTCTGGACGCGCGAAGCAGGTTCGATTCTTCCGCCAACAGACGAGCTTCCCCTTCATTAATGGTCACCGCATCGACAAGCCGCAGAGTCTGCAAGAGAGACTCCCTTTTTCCCTCAATCCAGAAATTCATCGTGTCGCAGGCGATCAGTCGGGGGCGTTTTTTAATTTTTTCAATCACCTTCCTCTGAAGATCGGGATCGATGTTCGCCAAGAACAAAAAATCAAGGTTTTCGCAGGCTGATGGGATCTGAGGATCAAAAGCCTCCAACACATTCAGTTCGGTTTTTAAAGTTTGAGCATTATTCAAGTCATATTCATAATGACCGGTCCAGCGAAACGTTTTACCTATAACTTTTTGAATTCCTTCCAGATTGATTTTTCGGTCAGACAAAAAATCGAGATGTTTTTGGGGGAAATCTTCCCCCACCACCGCGACGAGATGAACCGGAGTAAAATAAGAGGCCGAAACGGCAAAATGGGTCGCCGATCCCCCCAGCCCCTCTTCAATCTTGCCAAAGGGGGTGGAAACGGTATCGAGAGCAACAGTGCCAATGACAAGAAGAGTCATAAATATTTCCCTGCAATGATCTTTAATCGTTTTTTAACCGACACCGGAATTTTTTTCCGATCGGTCATGATCGCATGCCGGAGCGCGCTCCGGCAGGAACAATCCGAATGCGCGTGATAATCGCTCAAGGCCTGAAAAATAATTCTTTGGGCCAACTCCACGTTTTGATTCAGAACGGCAATAATCTGATCGGTTGTGACCGGCTCCAGAGATTGATGCCAACAATCATAATCGGTCGAAAGGGCGAGCGTGGCATAACAAACTTCGGCTTCCCGCGCCAATTTAGCTTCGGTCAAATTGGTCATCCCAATCACATCCCCCTTCAGTGATTGATACCAACGGGATTCGGCCCGGGTTGAAAACATTGGTCCTTCCATGCAAACATAAGTTCCCCTTTCATGAACTTTCGCCCCTGCCTTAAGGCTCGCTTGAATCAGCAACCGGCGCAAATGGGGACAAAGAGGATCGGCAAAACTGACGTGGGCCACGATCCCTTTCTCAAAAAAAGTAGCCGGTCGAATCCCGCGCGTATGATCAATAAATTGATCAACCACGACCATGTCCCCCGGTTTGATTTCTTCTCTCAAAGAACCGACAGCTGATACGGAAAGAATCGAGGCAACCCCCAGTTTCTTCATCCCCCAGATATTGGCCCGGTAATTAACCTCCGAGGGATTGTAGCGATGCCCCACTCCATGACGGGGAAGAAAAACAACATTCCTCCCTGCCAATTCCCCAATTAAAAAAGAATCGGACGGACGCCCGAACGGAGTAACGAGAGAAGCCTTTCTCTTAAGACGAAAGGCTCCCATCTTGTACAAGCCCGTACCGCCCATCATGCCGATAGGTTCGTTCTGAATCATCAAAAACTATTTTTTTGCCAATTTGTTTTTCTTGACGTAGGCCCAGATTTTTTTGGTCATTTCACTCGGCCCGATGGGAGACGATCCAAAAACTTTCTCCACGGAATCGGTGCATCCCTTAAAATTGATTGCATATCCTCCAAACGCTTTTTTCTTGGCTGCCATAATAGGTTCTCCTTGTAATTTAAGATTTAAATTAAAAAAAACAAGGGGAGATAGTATACCGGAATCAAAACAATCTCAAACGTAAAGTGAAGGGTGAAGGTAATCCCTCAGTTTTACCTCTTCCTGTTGCGTTTCATATTCAGTGAGGCATAGCATTTCACAATAAATGATATTTTATTCTTTTGGGATTTGAAATG
>SBBF01000025.1 GCA_005240075.1 Nitrospira sp. | reverse complement strand
GTCCCGAAGGGATCCCTTTCCCTAAGGGAAGCCTTTGGCTCGGGACAAAGCCGGATTGTTCGCTTGATTTCTCCTCATTCTGCCGGTTCCATCAGGCATTCCAACGGGTGTTGCCGGATCTTGGCCGCTTCCCTCGCCTGATAAACCTTGGTCCGCGCCACATCATACGGATAAACGCCGCAGACCCCCGCCCCCTGATGATGAACCTGAAGCATAATCCGCGCCGCTTCTTCTTCTGGCTTGTGGAAAAGATTTTTCAACAACCAGACCACAAAATCCATCGGCGTAAAATCATCATTTAAAAGAACCACCTGGTACATCTGCGGTTTTTTGACTTTTATCCGTTCAATCGTCTCCACATCCGTTCCTGATTGATTCTCCTCTGAACGGCCAGACGGGAATGAGTTGTCTTCTTCGCCCATGATGTTTACTATACACAAAAATGGATTCCTTTCCAACCTTGTTGCAACTCTGTTTGAACAGCCATTGTTGACTTAGCCGAATAAACACCAACATAATTATTGCCATATAGGAAAAAATCCGGTAATTTAAAGAAATGGAGTTTATTAATCGTAAAAACGAGCTGGAAAAGCTGGGGGAGGTTTTTAGAAAACAGGCTAGTCAGCTGGTCATCGTTTATGGACGGCGCCGTGTGGGCAAAAGTTTTCTGATCAAGCATTTTGCCGCCCAAAAAAAATTTCGCCATATTTATTTTTCGGGGACGAAAGCCACCCAAGGTATTCAGCTCGGCAATTTTCTCAAAACCTGCTCTCAAACCCTGGGAGAACCGCATTTGGCGGAGATATCTGTTTCTTCCTGGTTGGATGCCTTCAACCTTCTTGTCCCTTATCTGAAGGTAAAAAAAACTATCCTTACCCTGGATGAGTTTCCCTGGATGATGGAAAAATCTCCGGCACTGGAATCGGAAATCCACTCTTTTTGGGAGCAGAGAGCCAACAGGGGAGATGACGGCATCAATTTTATTCTATGTGGTTCACAGCTCTCCATGATGAAAAGATTGGCCGATGAAACCCACCCTCTTCATGGCCGGAAAACGGCCTCTCTTTTTATAAAACCATTTTCCCACCAGGAGGCCGCGCACTTTCAGGAAGGCTTTGGCCTTAAGGATCAGGCTGTTGTTTACGCTATTTGCGGGGGGATTCCGCAGTATCACGAGCTCTTTTCACGCCGACGCCGGCTATCGGTTGAGGGTATTATTCGCGAAGAGTGTTTCAAACCGCATGGTGATCTGGTGGCAGAGGGGGAGTTTTTGATCCTTAATGAGTTCAAGAACTCTACCTATGCTTTTTCCATTCTGGAGGTGCTTTCCGGGGGAAGCAGGCGTCTGGCAGAAATTGCCAAGGGAACCGGTCTGGACATCAAGGATCTTTCCCATCACATGCAAAGCCTGATGCAGCTGGGTTATGTCGAAAAACTCAAACCCATTCATTCCACGGAAAAGGAAAGAACAACCTTGTACCGTATTTCTGATCTCTTTCTTTTTTTCTGGTTTCGCTATGTCTATCCATACCGAAACCTGGTTGATATCCACACTCCCCAGGAAATTGTTGATAGGGCTCTTAAACCTTCATGGAACGCTTATTTGGGAAGAGCCTTTGAGGCCCTGGCGGGCAAGGCGATTCCGGCGCTCCTCAGAAAAGAGGGCTTTGCCGTTAAGACAATGGGAACCTATTGGAAAAAGGGGACGGTACTTTTGCCGGGAGTCCAGATTGATCTCGTAGTCGAGCGAATGGATGGCGAGGTGCATTTGTGTGAATGCAAATGGGAAACAAAACCGGCAGGGATGGAGGTCTATAATAACCTTATCCGCAAGATGTCTATCTACCCCCACAAACAAAAAACAATCAACCCCACCTTGTTTTGCGTCTCAAAACCAACGCAGGAATTGCTCGGCCTTAAAAAAGCCGGAAAATTGTGGATTTATACTTTGGAAGATATTTATGGATGAATACAAATAATGGCCAGGGAGGGAATTGAACCCCCGACACAAGCCTTTTCAGGGCTCTGCTCTACCGACTGAGCTACCTGGCCGAAAAACGGGCTTTTTTATAGGAAAGCCCTCCCATTTAGTCAATTGCTATATCTTGCTTTATCTGCAACCCTTCAGTGTGGTAAACTTTTAATTTAACTGGAATCTATAAAAACCATCAGAGGGAGAGGTATCAACCCGAGAAAGGGGCAATCTCAAGTGGAAGAGGGGCACGAAAATTTTAAGCATATTGTCGAAAAGAGCACCGTAGGCAAGGTGGTGATTGACCTGGAGGGGATGGTACACTATGCCAACCCGGCCGCCTATACCATTCTGGGGTCCAACGAAAAAAAAATAGTCGGCAAGGAATTTTCCTATCCGGTCTCGGCCAACAAGACAACGGAATTGAGGATTTCTCATGAGGGGGGGGATTACCGCATTGTTGAAATGCGTGTCACCGAAATTGAATGGAGGAAAAAACCGGCCTATCTTGTTCTGCTTCACGATATTACCGATCTGGAACGGATCGAGCGGCTCAAAGCTGAAATCATGGAGCGGCAAAGGGTCGATCAGCTCAAAGATGAATTCATCAGCACAGTTTCGCATGAGCTTCGAACTCCGCTGACCATTGTCAAGGGAGCCATCGATAATCTGAAAGACGGCATTGTCGGCCCCCTGGAGGCCAAACAAGTCAAGATTGTCGACATTGCCAACAACAACATCGACCGGCTGGTCAAAATCATCAACAACCTGCTCGACCTTTCTCGCCTGGAATCCAACAAGGCGCTCATCAACCGTAAAGCGATCAAAACAACGCCATTGATCATCGAAACGGTGCACAATTTTCAGATGACAGCCCAATCAAAAAATATCCTTCTTGAACAGGATATTCCGGAAAATCTCCCCGATATATTCGCCGATCCCGATCTGATTGTGCAGGTGTTAACCAACATCCTCGACAACGCTTTGAGATACGCTCAAGACCGTGTCATGGTTTCGGCCAGCCGCAAGGAATTGCAAACTTCCCTGTACAGCGATAAAGGGAGCGGCAAAACAAAAAAAGAACCGGTTCGCAAGGCAGAGGAGGTCCACAAATTCATTGAGATCACCATTGCAGATGACGGCGCGGGAATCCCCAGAGACAAATACCGTGATCTGTTCAACAAGTTCGTTCAGCTCAATCGTCCCCGCGGAGGGGCAGGCTACAAGGGAACAGGGCTGGGGCTTATCATCTGCAAAGAAATTATCCGAAAACATCAGGGAAAAATCTGGGTGGAGCCTTCCCCTCTGGGGGGAGCCGGCTTTCACATCCTCCTTCCCCAGTTTGATGAAACGGTCGGATTCTGGCGGTCGCTCCGCGCTCTTCTCGTGGGAGCGCGAAAAAAGAAAGAAAAGGTTTGTCTGCTCTCTTTTACGGTCAGGAATTTTAAGGAACTGGCGGATCAGAAGTCATCAGAGGAGATGGAATCCATGCTTGAAATCATTGACAGCCGGATCAAAGAGCAGATTTTCAGAAAATCTGATTTGACATTCCGGTACACTCCCAAGGATTTTATTGTGGTTTTGCCCGATACCGATCGGGAGCAGGCAGGCAAGGTTTTAAAAAGAATCGAGGAAGAGGTGGAAATCAGTTTTGACCCGGTTCCTTCCGGGACCATTCTCCCGGAATTGGGAATTGGGGTGGCTATTTTTCCCGACGATACGCAGGAACCGGAAGCGCTGCTCAATATTGTTTTGAATATGGCCGAACAGGACAAGCCGGTGGTATAAGGGGACCCATGCACCATGCTTATACAGTTTTGATTGCGGACGACGACCGGGAGCTGACCAAAATTCTTGCCGATCTGCTCAGATACAACGGCTATAATACCCTCTCTACGTTCGAGGGAATCAGAACGATTGAAGCGGTCCACAAGGAAAAACCGGATCTCATCATTCTTGACTTGAAAATGCCGGCGGGAGGGGGACGCAACGTCCTGCAAGCGCTTCGTTCCAGGGAAGAGACCAAAGATATTCCGATCATTATTTTGAGCGGCATTGAAGACCCCTTTATAAAAGACGAAGTCACCGCGGCCGGCGCGCAGGATTTTGTCCTCAAACCTTACAATTCGGAAGACCTTCTTAAAAAAATTAAAACCTTTCTGCCGGGAGAATAAAAAAGTGCATCCGTTGGCCTATCGACTCATTTTATCGCTCTTCGTGCTTCTTTTAATTCCTCAAACAGCTTTTCCTTTTATCGAGTACAAAATAACCCCTTCTTTTGAGAACCGGAATTTTGTTCTCAATCGGGACAACTATCATGTTAACGATTTTGAAACGCTGGAAACACAGCTTGAGTTCACTTATGACAACGAAGAAAAAATCAAACTTTTTCTCCATCCCCGTTTTAAAATCGATTTTCTGAATTCGCACCGGAATCGTTACCTTCCCCTTGAATCTGTCGTCACATTGTACGGAAAAACCTTCGAACTCTCCGCCGGCCTTGAAAAAATCAGCTGGGGGACAGCCAACTCCTTCAACCCGACTGATGTCATTAATCGACGTGATTTTGAGGATGATTATTACGACCCCGAAAAAGAAGGGGAGGTGATCGTCTCTTTTCAAAAAACCATCGATCAAGCGGGTCCTTTTTCTGAACTTGCTTTTTGGGGAGCCCTCCTCCCTTTTTTTCAGGAGGCCCCTCTCCCTGAAAATGACAGCCGGTTTTCTCTGGCAGGCTCTGCGGGAGGGATTCCCTACACTCTCTTTGATGATCAGGATGAGTTGGGCTATCCTGAAAACCTGGGAGGAGCGTTGAAAATTTCAACAACCCTCAAAAATACCGATCTGGCGGTTCATTACTATCATGGACCCAATCGGGATCCGGGATTTTTTTTGATGATCGATAGCGAGGGAGCTCTACGTTTGAGCCCCTTTTATTATTTGATCGACATGATCGGACTGAATACAGAGTCCACCATCGGCAACTGGGGGCTTCATCTGGAATCGGCGCTTGTCATTACATCAGTCAATGATACAAAGCCCCATGATATTCCGTTCGAGGAGAACAATGCCATTCCCACCCATCATCTGCAGTTTGTCCCCGGCGTTGATTACACGTTTCATGATTTTTTTGGAAAAGGGGAACTTAAACTCACTCTGGAATATCTGGGAGAAGAAAATCATGAAACAACATTAAGGGATTTTCGGCCGTTTAAAAACGATCTTTTTTCAGGTTTTCAATACGATTTCAACAACAGCCGTTTGACTCACATCAAGATGGGGGTTATTAAGGATCTGGGAAATCGTGAAATGATCGGGAAGTTTGAATTTTCAAGCAAGCTTGTTAAGGAATTGAAGCTGGAAGTAGAAGGGGTCTGGGTCATCCGTGATTCGGATGCCCAAACCCCTCTTTCCGTTATCGATAACAACTCGTCGGTGATGACCCGACTCTCTTATGCGTTTGGAAAACGATTTTAATCATCAATCGTTTTCCTCTTCTTCTCCTTCTTCATCATCATCGTCATCTTCGTCTTCGTCGTCTTCCTTGGCCTCATCTTCTTCATCTAGCTCATCCTCATAGCACCCCTCGTCATCGTCTACCTCTTCGGTAAGCCAGGTCCATGACATGGACTCAACCAGACGGCCATCTGTACACATGACCCCATCAATGACAGCGATGTAGAAGGTGTCAGGGAGGAAATCTTCAAAATCGTCATGATCACATTCGATTCTGGTTCGATTCTCCCCGGAGTCTGAGAATTCATAACTGCATTCGATAGCGTGTGAACCATCCTCTGAGACCACATAAAAGGTCTCGTCGGTCACACTGGTTTGGTCCACTTCGCAGTCGATCCTGGCCTTAACCTCTCTTTCCAGATCAACGGGGTCGTAACCATCCGGATCGTCATAAGGCTTGACCGAGAGGACATGGGCATGGTCTTCTTCATCCCCTTCTTCTTCGCAATCAGCCTCATCTTCATCATAATCGTCAAGCGATCCGTCGAAGTCGCAGTCCTCTTCCTCTTCATCTGGCACGCCATCCTCATCATCGTCTTCATCTTCGAGATCATCCACTCCATCACCGTCATAATCACATTCATCCAGCGGCTCATGTTCCGGAGTCGCCACTCTTCCGACAATCGTGATGATGCCGAGATCTAGAATGCCTCCTGATGACAAGGGCAAAATCGAGGTTGTGTTACCGAAAATGCCGCTGTCAAAGATGAGGGTGGCAATGAATTCATCATCAAAGGCTAGACTGATGACATAGGATTGACCAATCGATAGAGAGAGACTGAAAGAGCAGTCCTCCTCCACATCGGCCGAGAAGGTCTCGCCGCTGGTTGTGGTGGCGATAATCATATCGGCCTCACAATCATCGGCATGTAATCCCTTGATTAGCCCCCCCCCTCCTCCCGAAGCGAGGCTTCCTGTAATCGTCCGCGAATCGCCATCAGTGTCATCCGAGGCGGTTCCGCTTGTTCCACCCCCCCCACAGCCGGCTACCAGAGATAGACCGATCATGAGAAGAAATAGTTTTGCATGTCTGTTTTTCATTTTGTTCTCCTTTTTCCCACTCCAAAAATTTTAATCCTCTTCGTCTGTGGTCCACTGCCAGCTGGCAGCTTCAAGTTCTGTCCCATCTTCACAGGTCACCCCATCGATGGTCGCGGTATAGGTTGTATCGGGCAGAAATGCTTGGTCGTCATGCCCACAGGTTACCACTTCGTCCGAATCGGTGAATTCAAATTGGCACTCAATCAGATCGTCATCCGCTTCCACGATAAAAGACTCATCCGTCACACTCTCTTGATCCACCTCACAGCTAAAGAGCACGGAAACTGCCTCGTCCAGACTAACAAAGTCTTCTTCATTGAATGGAGTGACCTCGACAATAAACTCATCCTCTTCATCCCCCTCATCTTCATCCGACTCGCAGTCTGAATTATCAAAATCAAAGTAGTCCAAAAATCCGTCCAGATCGCAGTCTTCTTCTTCATCATCCGATACACCATCTCCTTCATCGTCTTCATCACTGAAGTCATCGATTCCATCATCATCCTGATCATTTTGAGTGTAGGGTTCGTTTTCCGGAAAAGCCTCGTTATCGATGATGGTGATATCTCCCAGATCCATAACTATTTCAGCCTCAGCAATAAAAACAACATGGGACCGGAGGGAGGAGGAATTTTTTTGGACAATAAGGGTTGCCACAAACTCATCATTCAACACGAAGCTGATCACATAACCTTTGTCGGCTGTCAGTTCCATATCAAAGAAACAGTCTGACTCGTCAATGGCAACGATCGTCGTTTGGGCGCTTGAATCGGTGGCAATCACCGTGTCAGCGGGGCAATCGGAATCGGTCGTCTGTTTTTTCAGGAAGGATTCCCCCTCTTCAACAACAACCCCCTGAACGACCCGCGTCGGGTTGCCGAATTCGGTTCCCCCCTCGGCTGATCCCCCGCCACAACCGCTGTAAAGAACAATGGCGATCAAGAGGAAAAACAGAGCCCCGAATTTTTGAAGCAAGAGTGTCATCATACTTGTTCTTCCCCCCGCGTTAATGGAAACATTTGAATGCTCAATTGGATCACTTCCTCCGGATCATTGTCGGTGGAGACCGTTTTCATGATCTGTTGCCGGAATTCCTGGATCATCTTTTTTAATTGGCCCACGCGGCTTTTTGCCACTCCAAGCGTCATGGAACTCATGTCGCGTTGTTCCGCGGGCACCCCTTCCAGAGCGGTTTTGGCAATATCCAGAAGATTCAGGTGATAATTGTAGAGAGCGAGGCTGGCTACTTCACTCCCAGTCGAAACAAGAGGGGAGGATTGTTGATACTTTCCCTCGTCATTTTTTTTGATAAAGCCCAGTTTCTCAAGGGTCTCCAACGACCGTCTGGCCTGCGCGGGAGTGATCGCAGGGAAAATCTTGCGGGAGAGCCATTCCGGGGTTCCATCAAATTCTTTGGAGACAACCAGTTCACGAATCACCGAATGATACCACTCCGAACAGTATTCATATTGATGCTTTTCGATCGGTTTCAATTGGCTGAATTTCTTGGACTGGATGAGCTTTTGATAATAATAATCCTTTTTCTCATTGGTCTTGGCCTGATTATAGAAAACCAGATTTTTGAAAAACTCTTGCTCCTGCTTGTTTAATCCCAAACCTTTCATAAACAGGGGGAGGCTATCCTCCGTCAAGTTCCTTTTTCCATCCATCACCAGTTTTAAAAAATTGGGAGAGGCAAATCCCGCTATCCTGGAAAAACGTCGAAACGAAAAAGAGGACCTTGTTTTTTTGGCCGATTGATAGAGCTCTTTCAGATAGACCCGGTAATCGTTATAGGAAAAAAGGTTGACTGGTTTTCTCTCGATTCTCACCCCTTGAGAATACTCCTTGTCAGGGGAGACAACAATAGAAAAAAATTTTTTTAGTATTCTATTGAATACGAATAAATTAATAAATATTTGTTATTATTAAATATTTTAAATTTATATATTATTAAAAAAATAAATTGAATACTTTTCCCCTTTTATTCTATCAGGACAAAATCGATTTTATGAGAGGGGATGAGGATTTTTCTGAAAGGGGGGGGGGCTGAAAATTCTTTGCCGTTCCCAACCGATTTGACCTGGATCATCAGGCCCACAGGCGACTCACCGATCAATTTTCCCCGGATGACATGAATCGGTTCACGATCAGAGCCGGATGAATGTTCAATCAAGGGAGTATTCAGATAAACAACAGTTTCGTTTGGCATATTTTAACCCTACACCTTTTCGTGGGGATCAAACAACTTTTTATATTCGTCCAGCGCAAAACGGTCGGTCATGCCGGCAATGTAGTCGCAGATAATCCGCTCCATTTTTTCTTCCCGCATCGGGTGATACCGGGGGGAATCAGGTGACTGATATCTTTTTACGAAATTCGGTGGCATGATCCCCGGATTGTTAAGATACGCCTTAAAGAGCTCCTTCATAATCCTCTCTGCCTTGTCTGCCATCCGCACCACCCGATAATGTCGATAGAGATTTTTCATCAGGAATTTTTTAAGTTCACTGCTTTGCTTGCGGATTTTTGGGGAAAAACCGACAATCCCTTTCCCTTTCTCCCTAACATCCTCCAGAGATTCAATACCCATTTCCCGGATATTTTTTTCTGTTTGATCCACCAAATCAGTGACCAAAGTATTGATCAACGATTTGACTGTTTGAAGAATACGAATCGTTTGGGGAATTCCCGGATAATCGTGACAAGTCCGTTCATAATGCTCCGACCAGAGTTCCACTTCGCTCAGTTGATCCAGCGTTAACATCCCCGATTTGAGTCCATCATCGATATCATGATTGCTATAGGCAATCTCATCGGCCAGGTTGCAGACCTGGGCTTCCAGCGTGGGGTACCCTTTTTTCTTGAATTTGATCCCCTGCGGCATGTCGTATTCCGTCGAGTGTTTGGCAATCCCTTCCAAAACCTCCAGACTCAAATTCAGTCCCAAAAAATCGGGATAGCGGTCTTCCAAAAGAGTCACAACACGAAACGACTGGCGGTTGTGTTCAAAACCGCCATGATCCTTCATGAGCAGATTCATCACATCCTGCCCCGAATGGCCAAAGGGGGTATGTCCCAGATCATGCGCGATGGAAATAGTTTCGGTCAGATCTTCATTGAGTCGCAAAATCCGTGCAACAGAACGGGCAATCTGGGCCACTTCCAGCGTGTGGGTCAGTCGCGTGCGGTAATGGTCCCCTTCATGATTGACAAATACTTGGGTTTTGTACTCCAGACGGCGAAAGGCCCGCGAATGGATCACCCGGTCGCGGTCGCGCTGAAACCGGGTGCGATAGGGATGTTCTTCCTCCTCATGGGCCCGCCCCTCGGATTCCCCGCTCCTGGCAGCATAGGGGACCAGCTGTTTTTTCTCAAGCTCCTCGGTATCCCGGCGGGTGAGCATGGGGAAGGCATACTATATGCCCCACTGGTCTGCAATAGGATGATTCACCAGTTAGCAAATGGGGAATTTGGCAGGATATGTACCTTGTTCAAACATCTCATCCTTTCTTTCGGGATGCCAAAATAAAGAGCCCAAAAATTTCCGGATAATTTACTCAAACCACGGGCTCTGGAAACAACTTGCCGGATAGCTGTCCGTTGATACCTTTCAAACATCCAGCGCAACGCCACCTCATGACCGAACTCCAGTAGACGTTCAATGACATATCGGCTGTTTTGAACGACATCAATCTTTGCCGGATCGACATCCCAAAAATAAGGATAAAATTCTTTTGGAAGCCTTTTTGACTGTTTTTTCATTAGATACCTTCCCGCTTCGCGATGAAGGAAGCCCCCAAGCTCAGAACTGGCTTTAGCCAGATTCTTCGTCAGATGGCAGAACCTAAGAATAACGCAATGGGCGGGATATTTCAAAAGAAAATAAGGTTTGTTTAACGGTGACAAAGAAAACACCTTTCCTATTCAAAAAAAATTTACCTCAAAGATAAAAAATAAAAATTATCATTTTAATAATAATTAAATATTTAATATTATTAATATAAATTAATGTATTTACAATGTAAATTTTTTATGTTAGTCTACGCTTGTGAATGATAATCCCTTTATTGATCTATTGAAGGAGACCTTTGTCAGCCTCAATGACTTCATTGCGGAATATAATTCCCAAATTTTCAGTGAAGGGGGAATACGCATTCAGAAGCAAACGGTAAAGATTGTCGGACAGTCTGCCCTCCTTTGCGCGGATCTCCCTTTCCCCGTTACCGCAACCATGGACTTGGACACCGTGACAATACTGCCAGATGTCGTGGCAAGAAAATTGGATGACCTCCTGTCGGAACATGGCCTGCGGTTGGAAACCGATAGCCATCTGATCTGGATGCCGGAGATGACACAATACAAGATATTGTTTGATTTTGACTGCGTTCAGGTGCTGATTGCAGATCCCCAATCAGTTATTTTATCGAAATGCAAATTTGACCGCCTCAAGGACCGCAAACTGATCGAGGATTATCGTCGTTATTTTCCTGAAGTGGATAGAGTCATAAAAAAAATAAGGAAAAAAACTTAAACCATGAATCCGGTCACAGAAAAAGTAATTCAACGTTTGACCTACGAGCATCTCTTGATAGCCGCGTCGCTCAATCCCCGGCGAAATCGGATCACGCTTGATCAGATATTGGAAGCGGCCAAAGAGGAGCCCCGTATCTACCAGGTGCTTCCTGCCATTATTTTGTACAAGCCACAGATGGTCAAAGGACTTGCCAAAGACCTGAAACGTTACCCTTACATCCGGGATTTTGCGAATTCCCTTTTTGCAACTGAGGCGCAGAAGAAAAAATTTTTTGGCATTCCGATAGAAGACTGCCGAAAAGGAGCACAAACCTACAGGAAATTTTTGGAAAGCAAAAAGACAAAACAAAAATCCAGAACACTCACTCTGCGTCTTTCCGCTGATGACAAGGAACGCCTGCGATTCTTGGCTTCCCAATTGGGAGTTCGGAGTGTTTCGGAAACAATCCGTCTGCTGGCCATTGAAAAGGAAAAAAATCTAAATTATCACCAGCGTCTGTTGTCGTTTGCCGGATGAAACTTTATAAAATCGACAAAAATTTGTGCGTTTGAGGAATCAGGCGCACCTGTTTTGGAAAGAGTGCCGAAAAGCGGCCAAAAACAGCAAAGATTCTTTTCATATCCCTTCGCGGGAGGGGAGAGACCGGTTGAAAAACAAAACAAAGTGATGGAAAAGTTTCCATAAGATTTTTAAGCTCATTTATTTCCTGATCATTCATTCCTTCGTCAAAAACCACTTTGGCATAACAGGGTTTTTGAACCGCAACATTGATAAATTTTTGATGCTCTTCCCAGTAAGGAATTTCGCCCGTCGCGGAAGGAATTTTAACATCCAGGCTCACCATATCCACCAATCCAATCACTCGCTGTAGGGCCTCGGCTTCTACACCGCTTGTCTCCAGCAAGACATCGTATTTTCCCTCCAGAGTTGGCAGCCATTCTCGCAAAAAATCAACCTGCTCCAGAGGTTCTCCCCCCGTAATGGCCAGTGATGGAATTTCAAATCTCCTCAATTGTCGATTGAGCTCATCCGCGGTAAATGCAAGAGGATAGTTTTCAAATTTTTTGGAAAAAGGGGGAAATTCAACATGGGCTGAAGTGATGGAGTGATGCGTCAACGGAGTATCGCAATATCCGCATTGCAATTTGCATCCATGAAAACGGACAAAAACCTGGGGCCGCCCCACCCACACCCCTTCCCCCTGGATAGAGGAAAAAATTTCGATGATCTTGGCAGTCGGCATGAGGATTCTATCTAGAAACTGAATTCGTCAAGTGTCAACCCTGGAATAAACCGAAAATGCTTTGCGTTCCCTGTTGCCAGTTTCGCCCGATGAAGAAGCGCTGAGGCGGCAATCAAGGCGTCAACAACCCTTAAACCATGAGACAAAGCATATTCTCCCACAAAATGAATTGCTTTCTCGGAAATGGATGTGTGTGGATGAATGATACGGGAAATATTTTCAGCAACAAATGCCTGAGCCTCAACCAACTCTTCCCGATTTCGGCACCCCTGCAACACTTCCATCATGGTAAGCGAGGATATCCATCGATAGTCCTTATGAGTGTTTGCCAGCAAATGTCGGGCCTTTGAATTGCCGCGAAAATACCAAATCAGGACATCCGTATCGAAAATTACCGCTCGAAGCGGGGTTTTCTTTGTTCGTCGAGCCATTTTGAAACGTCTTTCAAATCGGGCCGGTCTTTCCACATGCCAAAACCAATATCGCTAAACGATTTTCTTTCCGATAAAGTGAGAGGAATGATTCGGGCAACAGCATAACCGCGATAGGTAATAACCGGTTTTGCCCCGCGACTGAGGCTTTTAAGAACCTGTCCGGTTCGATAACGGAGATCTTTAACTGAAACTGCCATCGATAACATCTCCTCTCAAAGAGACTCTTTCAAAGTATACACTGTAGGGAGGGACTGTCAAGGACTGTCACAATACTCCTCTCACCTTGCATCGGGCCCAGGCAACACCCGCCATTTCTTCCAGATAGCGGTTCATGACACCGCAGGCAACAGCTTGGGGATTAAGGTCGAAATCGAACAACCCTTTGGTCGGCACAGGGGTTCCCTCACTGATGATATTCACGCCTGTATGGATGAGGGTTGAAACGGGGGAGGCGGTCGCAATCGAAACCGAAAGTTTGAAATGGCCCTCATAAAGATCATCTCCTTTCCGAATCAGACGGAGTCCATCAACAGCATCCTCCAGCTCGGTCTGGATCAGGGCCATAAAAAGCCGCTGGCGGAGAATAGTCTTTTCGAGGTCGCCATCGAAATGTTCGATAATAAAATGGAGCATGTTGCGTGAAAAAATCGGTTTTATGCCGATTTGGTCTTCCAGATCGACCAGACTCCCAATCTTAACATCACATCCCCCCATAAATGAAACCAGAGCATCCCCCTTGATTCCAAAATGACGATAGATCCAGTGGGATTTCAGCTGGGTACCGTCGTAGAGAATTTCTTTTTCGATGAATTGAGATTGCATCTTTTCAGAATAATTTTTTGATCAAGTCCTCTTCCCCGGTTTCTTCATAGGCTCTCCTACTTCTCAAACAAGATTCACATTTGCCGCACATTTTATCGCCGTCAATGTAGCAACTCCAGGTATCCGACAAATCAACATTGTTTTTGATGCACCATTCCACGATCTGCTTTTTATTGAGCAACTGCATCGGGGCGCACAAACGAACATTCCCCTGGGTGGAATACTTCAGCGCCTCATTGGCTGAGTCGAGATATTCCTGTGAATTATCCGGAAAAGTCCTCCCTTCTTCCTTGTTAAACCCGACCACCAGCCAGTTGGCGACCATTGCCTCAGCCAGCGCCGCCGCCACATTAATAAAGACGCCGTTCCGATTGGGAACCCAGACCGCTTTTGCTGATTTTTTGGCTGCTGTAAGATTATCCAAATTTCCTTTTTTGATTTCAGGAAGGGGAAGTGTGGGGTCCAAAAGTGCTGAAATTTTGAAAGCTGAAAACCAGGGGAGTTCGATGATCCGGTGCGGGACATCATTTTTTTTACAAATATTCTTCGCCGCTTTGATTTCCCTTTCGCGCGCCCGTTGGCCGTAATCAAAGGTGAGCCCCAGCATGAGATCGGACTCCTGCAGAGCCCAATGGAAAGCGGCCGTTGAATCGAGTCCGCCAGATAAAAGAACGATAGAGGATGAACGCATCTGTATACCTTCCCGCTCCCTTCGGTCGCGATGAAGGGGATCTCCAGCTTCAGGACTGGCCAAGCCAGATCCTTCAGACACTGGCGTCCGATAAGCTAGAAAGTAAGGACTTGGCTGTCAAGGGACAATCATAACAAAAAACAAAGGCCCGCAAGCTTTGGTTTTCACCTTAGCCAACGGGCCTTCTTAGAGGGAGGTAGACTTGTAAACTTCAGGCCGCCTGTTTTTCGTTGAGCGACTTGATCTTCTTTTCCAGACGAACCACTTTTTGGGACAGTTCATCCACATCATGTTGAGTAGGAATTGAGAGAACGCTCAGCAAACGATTGCGCGTATTGATAACCCTGTCCTTGGCAATCTCGACTACTTCCGCGCCCTGGAGCTTTTGAATCAATTCATCCACGCTCTGGCGGATTTCCTTCAGAACCGGCTGGGCAAAACGAACATCGAAAGCCTTGACCTTCTCCACCACTTCATCAGCCAGTTTCTTGAATTCCCGAACCAGTTCTTCCCGCTTTTCATTGGCGCGGGAATAAACATCGGAGGAACTGATTTTATCGATAATCTCGTCAAAATTCTTTCTCAAAATCTGACTCGATTTTTCCCCCCGTTTCATGAATTTACTGACCGCTCTTTCCACTTCTGCTTCAAACTTGCCAATCACCTTGTTGATTTTGGCAATGCGCCCTTTCAAAAAGGTTTCATCCGCTCCTTTTTTTGTGTTTTTGACCGCCATGACGAATCCTCCTTAAAATCTTCTGTTGTTTTTCAAACGAACTGAAAAAAGTTTTAACACGTTGCGTCAATTTTCGTCAATAGAAAAATAACGCACTGCATAATGCCTCAGTTTTTCCTTCCAAGACCGTAAACACCAGTTGCCAAAACATGGCGGATATTTGATAAACCTCTGGGGACTTCATCCGCCAGAGGCG
>SBBF01000004.1 GCA_005240075.1 Nitrospira sp. | reverse complement strand
GGAGGGGGGAGGCCGATTCCGGTCAATGTCCGTCTGATTGCTGCCACCAACCGGAATCTCTCCGACATGGTGAGAAAGGGGACTTTTAGAGCTGATCTTTACTACCGCTTACATGTCGTCACGATCAAACTCCCCCCGTTGAGGGAACGCAAGGAAGATATTCCTCTTTTGATCCGGCATTTTATGGCCCGATGTAATCGCAAATTTGGAAAAAGGGTGACCGGTGTCTCTGATGACGTGGTCAAGTTATTTCTGGATTATTCCTGGCCGGGAAATATTCGGGAGTTGGAAAATTTGTTTGAGCGGATTATTGTCACGACGGACGCTTCCGTAATCGAGTTGAAGGATTTGCCTCCCGGTTTTGGGGGGGAGCGATCGATTGATGAACCGGTGGGTCTTATTCTTCCTCTGGATCAAAAGCATCAGGAGTGGGAGAAGGGGTATCTGCAGGAAGTGTTGAAAACTCAGAACTGGCATCAGGGAAAAAGCGCTCATCTTTTGGGGATTCACCGCAAAACCCTGGAGGCCAAAATGAAAAAATATGGATTGGTCAGACCATAAAACAACTGTTTTTTTATGGGACATTGATGGAACTCTTTTGCTGAGCGGAGGAGCCGGAATTGCCTCGTTCAACCATGTTTTTGAAGAACTCTACGGCGAAAGGCATGTCTGGAACAATATTCATCCCGACGGCAAGACCGATGATGCCATTATTGAAGAGCTTTTTTTTCAGCGCTTTAATCGACTGCCAACCTCCTTGGTTTTAAACCTGATTCTGTTTTTGTTGTCGGTGACACCATTTACGATGTCCGCTGTGGAAAAGAGGTGGGAGCGAGGACGATTGCTCTTTGCACCGGTTCAACTCCCCGGGCTCTTTTGGAGAAGGCGGGGGCTGATTGGGTGTTGGATGATTTGTCGGAGTTGATGAAGAGGATAGGGGGCTGTCAAAAATAATTGTAGATGTTCGCATGATAAACAATCATGGATGTCCGTATGGTTAATGTTATCAAGCCCCTTTTTATCAGTTTTTTGTCGGCCATCGTCACCTCCGAAACCCTTATCGCCCCAAAGCGGACATCTATGATTGTTTATACAGAGGACATATGTAATGTTTGTGACACACGAGGAAAAATCGTTTGATTTCCTGATGGAGTCAGTTTAAACCGACCACTCGCATGAAAATAAAAAAAATTCTGATTGCTAACCGGGGGGAAATTGCGGTCCGGATTATCCGGGCCTGCCGGGAACTTGGCATCATCTCAGCGGCGGTCTACAGCGATCCGGATCGTTCTGCCCTGCATGTCCGCCGAGCGGATGAAGCTTATCCTCTAGGACCGGCGACTCCCTCCGAGAGCTATCTTCATATCGAAAAAATTATTTCGGCGGCCAAAAAAGCGCATGCGGATGCCATTCATCCCGGTTACGGATTTCTCTCAGAGAATGCCGGATTTGCCAAAGCGGTCCAGGAGGGGGGGCTGATCTTTATCGGCCCTGATTCCAAGGCGATGGAAGCGATGGGAAGCAAAATTGGGGCGCGTCAATGGGCGCAAAAAGCAAAAGTCAATATTGTTCCCGGCATTGAACGGCCACTGGCCGATTTCAACGAGGCTAGAAAAGTTGCAAGTCAGATTGGATATCCTGTTTTGATCAAAGCCTCCGCCGGCGGTGGTGGCAAAGGGATGCGGTCCGTTTTTTCTGAAAAAGAACTGGAGAGTTCTTTTCAGATGGCCACCAGTGAGGCGCTCCGTTCCTTTAAAGACGGTTCCGTCTATATCGAAAAATTGATCGAGGGGCCGCATCATGTGGAAATTCAGATTTTGGGGGATCAGCAGGGAAATGTTGTTCATCTGTTTGAACGGGAATGTTCCATCCAACGACGCCACCAGAAAGTCATTGAGGAGTCTCCCTCTCCTTTTATTACACAAGAAACACGCGAAGCGATGTGTGCTCAAGCAGTGAGTTTGGCGAAAGCGGTTAGTTATTCCAATGCGGGGACGCTGGAATTTTTGGTCGACAAGAATCAGAATTTTTATTTTCTGGAAATGAACACCCGTCTTCAAGTGGAACATCCCATTACCGAAGAAGTGGTGGGGGTTGATTTGGTAAAAACTCAAATCAAAATAGCCGAAGGGGAAAGACTGCCCTGGAAGCAGGAGGAACTATCGCAGTTTGGCCATGCCATTGAAGTCCGTGTTTACGCGGAAGACCCCTTTCATCATTTTATGCCGGCGCCCGGGCGTGTCGTCGATCAGCAATATCCGCATGGTCCTGGTGTTCGTTTAGATAACGGGATTTATGCCGGATTTGATGTTCCTCTTGATTATGATCCGATTCTTTCCAAATTGATTTGTTGGGGAAGAACAAGAACGGAGGCGATCGAACGGATGGGGAGGGCCTTGACCGAATATCGAGTCAGCGGTCCCAAGACCAATCTTTATTTTCACCGAAGAGCCATTCAGATTTCTGATTTTGTAAAAGGGAATTACGATACCGGTTTTGTGGATCAACATTTAAAGAAAATTCTGGAAATTCCCCAGGATGAAAAAATCAAGGCAATGATGGGCGGCGCTTTGGCCAAATATGTGGAAGAGAAATCGGGTGGGGGCGGAGTTTCTCCGCCCAAACAGGGAATGATAAATGATGTTTCAAATTGGAGAAAAATGGGACGAATGGAGGGTTTAAGAAAATAATGTCGATTCAATACACCATCATTTCTGACGGCGTTGAACAAACCATCACCATTGCCCCGGAGGGAGATCAATTTGTTGTTTCTTTGGGGGATTCCGTCCGTCGGTTTGCCGTTCTTTTAAACAAGAGTCCGGTTTATTCTTTTCTGATTGATGATCATGTGGTGCTGGAAGCAGAGGTCACTTTTCATCAGGATCATTGTTCTTTGAATGTCGGTCATGTTCCTTATCGTGTGGAGATTTTTGATCCCCGCAGACGGTTGGCTTCCCAGGCTGGAGGGGAGGGATCCGGCTCCGGTTCCGCCGTCATTGAAGCCCCGATGCCGGGCAAAATCGTTGAGGTCAAAGTGAAGGCAGGGGATGCGGTTCAAAAAGATCAGGCGGTGATTGTGGTGGAAGCGATGAAGATGCAAAACGAACTGCCAAGCCCCATCGAAGGGATTGTCAAAGAAATCAAGGTCGCCGTAGGGGATACGGTGGAGTCGGGAAAACCGTTGGTTCTGATTGAAAAAAGCGGCGCTTGAAACAATTAATCTTTTGTTGGTGAGGTCACTGTCTATCGTCGTACCAATCGGTGGAACAAGTTGGCAACTCTTCTGCTTTCCAACACTTTACTCTGTGGGTTTACTCTCGCTGATCCAGAAAATGAGGGGCGACCGTAATCCCTCAGTTTTACCTCTTCCTGTTGCGTTTCATATTCAGTGAGGCATAGCATTTCACAATAAATGATATTTTATTCTTTTGGGATTTGAAATG
>SBBF01000077.1 GCA_005240075.1 Nitrospira sp. | reverse complement strand
GTGTCAATCGCTCCAGCATAGAAGACGGTGGGATCATAACCTGAAGAGTCTTGGTTGTAGCTGATCGACTTGGTAAGGTTAGGAGCTGGAAGGGAGGCGGGGGGCATAACATCACCTGTCCCCGAATTGCTATCTGTATCTGTTCCAGAACCGGCCTCCTCCGCTGTTCCATCGTCTTCTCCGCCTCCACTTGCTCCACTCCCCGAAAAACCTGAACCGCTGGGGCCCAAAGTGCTGGTGGTACAACCGGTGACATACAGGTAAGAGAGAGTGAGAAAGATGAGTAAAGTGTAACGAATAATGTTCGTTGAGCGTGAATCGTCGATCGGGGATCGGGGATCGTTCATGACGATTGCAGATTTCTGATTCTGCAATTTCCAAACAGCGTCGTCCGCCAAATCATGGGACAATTCGTGGTTGGAAAGAAGGCGGCCTTTCACCATTACCGGCGAAAGACTGCCTTTCCTTAAAGGAGGATGAGAACTACTGACACCTAACAGTTTATGTAAGAAACTTGACATGACCCTTGCCCTCTCGATGGGTCGGCTGTTCTCCATATATAATGATACAGGTCTTAAACAGCCTTACCCTATAGAGCCTTAGTGCATTTTTTGTGCCATTTAAGACTGGGAGCAGACATGAAAACATATCTTATTGAAATCATTTAATAATAAACATTTAAATAAGAAATGTTCAGTATAAAGTCGTTAAAAACGTGTCAAAAAAATATATATTCCTCTCATTTTGAGAGATCAGAATGAGAATTTTTTATATTGTAGAGAGTCATGACATATGTCCCGATGAGGAAGTGGAAAGTGAGGAGGGATGAGGAGAAGAAGGCAGGTCAGGTCTATAAACAAATCAAGGCTTGGTGTAATTAACGGCAAAGGAAATCAGGTTGAAAAAACGAAATCGGTGATAAGCCAAGAGCATTTTCAGGAGTTGAAAAATCGGGAATTATTGATTGCCGCCGAGATAGAAAGGGATGGTGTAGCGCTATGAACGACAAAAACAAAAATCTGAATATCAGTGAATGGACTCTTCCTATGCTCATCTCTTAAGCCGGACCCAACGGGAAAGAGAGGATGCCGATTACCTGACCGGCTTTTTCTCACTCAAATCAACCCCGTTAAAAAAAGAGGGGCCGGCAGACCCGGATTTGCTCGCGGGAGAGGTGTCACTTTATCCCTTTACATAAGGATAATTTAATAATATATTATCTCTATGTATAGGGATATTAGTAAAATCACTGTTTTTCAATCACTTATTGCTCAATTTCAACAACAGCAACTCCCCCCTTTGGTCCCCAGAAGTCTCCAATGGCCAAAAACAGAAAATAAAATTCATGTGACCATCGGGATGCGACGAACAGGCAAAACCTGTTTTTTACACCAAAAAATAAGACAACTTTTGGATGAAGGAATTTCTAAAACCCGTATTTTTTTTATCAACCTGGAAGACGACCGGCTTTTGCCCATGTCAGCCAGAGAATTGGGAGAATGTGTCGATGCCTTCTACCGGTTGTTTCCGGAAAACCATTCCCAAACTTGTTACTTTTTTTTTGATGAAATCCAAAATGTGGATGGTTGGGCTGTAACCTTAAGACGGCTTCTGGATCAAAAAAAAACGCAGATTTTTATTGCCGGTTCATCGGCAAAAATGCTCAGCAAAGAAATTGCAACAAGCTTGAGGGGACGCTCCATCGCAGCTGAAATCTGGCCATTTTCATTTGAGGAATACCTGCTGGCAAAATCTGCGGAACTGTCCAAACCCCCTTTAAGCCCCCCCCAAACAGATATTCTCCTCAAGCATTTGAGAAATTATTTGATGCAAGGAGGATTTCCTGAAGTTCTTGATATGGAGGAGGTCCCATGGCGTTTGGTGCTTCAGGAATATGTTAATACGGCCACCTACCGGGACATTATTGAGCGCCACGGAATCACCAATATTTTTCTTCTGAAGCAATTTATTAAAACATTGCTTAAAAATAGAGGGAGCCGATTTTCAATCAACTCCTGTTTCGCACAATTTAAAAGCCTCGGCATCAAGGCAAGTAAAAATACACTCCATCAGTATTTGGCCCATATTCAGGATGCCTACCTGGCCTTTGCTGTTCCTTATTTTTCTGAATCGGTCAAAAAACAGCGTCTTCATCCCCAAAAAATCTACCCGGTTGATTCGGGGCTTGCCCGGGCCAATACATTTAATTTGTCGGAAAATTGGGGAAGCTCGTTTGAAAATTTGATTTATGTGGATTTACGCCGGCGTGGGGCTGAAATTTT
Source organism: Nitrospira sp. (assembly GCA_005240075.1). Lineage (GTDB taxonomy): Bacteria > UBA10199 > UBA10199 > UBA10199 > SBBF01 > SBBF01. Next base: position 6,995 of record SBBF01000077.1, on the reverse strand, counting down.
TCACCTTGAATCAGCGAACAGTTCGGGAGTGGATTTTATTGTCATTTATCCCAATGGACAACAGAGAGGATATCAAGTTTGTTGGGATATTGGATTTCAATCTACAGAAGAGCGAGAAATGCAGGGAGTCAACGCGGCGCAAAAAATGACCGGCATTAACTGCACGTTGCTTACTCCCCTTTATTATATCAGCCATTTTAGGGATAAAATTTTGTAATGTTCAACCCGGGAAAATCACGGACAACTATGTCAGTCCTTTGAGCTTCATAAAATTTTTTTCTGCGATGGCTTTGAAGTCATCGGAGATATCGGGATGGGCTTTGACGGTGCGCCAGAAATCAAGCGCGGCCTTGAGTGTTTCCGGCCAAAGGGGAGCATCGAGGGGGCTCGGCTTTTAAATCCGATCCGGTCAAAACGCTTGACGAAGGTTCATTCTGGTAAAAAAACACAATGCCATCACAATGCAAAGAATCTTTGACGTTAAAAAAATATTTTCTTTTTTTTTCGATCTGATTTCTCCGTAAATAGATGATTTTATAAAAAAATAATGGACTATGACGGAAAGATGACAGTTATTGTCAAAATAGCGATAGTTGACTTGCCGCATCAATCTTTGTCACAATACTTTTGTGGTAAATTTTATAGGATAGAGGGGGGTAAATTATGAATAAAAAATCCAGCGAAGAAGTGTCTGTGGCCGAACTTGCAGTGATGATGAATCAGATTGATCACCAGCGGCGGCAGGGGCAAAAGACAATAGCTATTTTTGCGGGGGTATTGGTTTTAGTTTTTTTGGGTTTCGCTTTTTTTCTTAAATCATCGGTTGAAAAGAAATTCAGCCAGGTGGCGCTGGAAACAGCCTTTAAAAACAGCATCAATCAAATGAGTCCTCAATTGCCTCTGTATGCCAAGCAGTTGTCGGATGGATTGTTTCAAGTTTACGTGGAAGTTTTGACAGATCAATTTCGTAAAAAGCTTCCTCTCCTGGAACAAAAACTGGTAGCCACATCACAAAAAGCGGAAAATGAAATCAAAAAACATCTGGCCCAATCGATATCTCAGCAAATCCTGGATGACCCTGAAATCAAGAAAGTGGTGGGAAGCGTTGGAACCGACACAAATCGTCTGGAAAAAATCACCGAGATCGTAATCAACGAAGCGGAAAAGCTGGGGCTTAGAATCAGCGCAAAAATATTCCAGCTCTACCAGAAAGATATCGATACCCTGCTGGCTTCCATTCAATCGTTTCCGCGTGATCACCGCAGTTCCCAGGACGATGCCGTGGCAGTCAAAACGCTGCTGCATTATTTGCTCAATCTGGCCGATGAAGAGCTGATGACCATCGAACCACAATTATCCAAGGAAGGAGCCGATCATGTCTAAGAATGAAATTCCAAATAATTATGATATGAATTTCCTCAAAAATCATCTCGAAAAAGCACTCAAGAAAGAAAAGTCGAGCAAATTTATCAGAGAGATGGTGCTGGTGGGGCTGGGAGCCCTCTCTATTTTCTGGATGATATCGATCTATTCGAAGACAATGGAAACCCTGAAACCGGAAAGCTTGCTGGATGTGGCCCATGCCAAGCTCAGTCAGCAAATCCCGGTGTTAAACCAGCAACTCAAAGAGATGGCTCCCGATGTCGTCAACTCTTTGTTTGACCGTCTTGTCCTGACCCTGCCGGATACCATCACCCAGTATATTGTCGATTCTGCCAAACCACTGATCACCGAATCAGCAGCCATGATTCGAAACGACATTTCCGGCGCCATTCGGGGAATATCAGCCGCTGATATCAAACAAATGACCGATCCTCAAGAAGTCCAAGCCACCTACGCCAAGGCGTTTGATGCGGTGGCAGTGGAAGTCGAAGGGCATCTCGCCTCTTTTTACAAAGAAAGCTCTCCGGTCCTCCAACAAATGGCCGCAAACATCAACACTCTTAAAAACGAAGCCAACCTGACCCGCAAGGAAGAACTGGTCAAGAAAACCCTGGGGCTCGTCCTGGCGGTCATGGACCGAAACAAGATGGCAAAAGCGGAATAATGCGTGCCCGGCGCGACTCGAACGCGCGACCCTCGCCTTAGAAGGGCGATGCTCTATCCAGCTGAGCTACGGGCACATTTGTAATGGGGGCTTTGCCGCAGGCGCCCCCATACCCCCAGAATGGTTCGTTCGGACTGGCTAAGCCAGATCCTCACTCACATCAGAACTGGCAAAGCCAGATTCTTCTTCATGTGGCGTCAAAGTTTCTAGTTCTAGTCAGCTTCCCAAAAATAATCTGGCTTTTCAAATTAAAAATTTCCTGTTAATAAAAAAGAGATGACTGAGCTGGCACAAAAAACATGTGTTCCTTGCCAGGGGGGAATTCCTCCCCTGTCCGAGGAGGAAACCAGAAAATTGCTGGGGCAACTCCAGTCGGGATGGAAAATAATCGACAATCATCATCTGGAGAAAGAAGTCACTTTCAAGGATTTTTTGTCCGCCCTGGCCTACACCAACCGGGTCGGTGAACTGGCCGAAACCCAGGGGCATCACCCCGATATTTATCTGGCCTGGGGGAAAGTCAAAATCACCCTCTGGACGCACAAAATCAACGGCCTGACAGAGAGCGATTTTATTCTGGCCGCCAAGATTGATGATTTATAGACAATAATCCCTTCTTCTTCCATATTCCCGGACGGGTGAGGACAAAATCATATCGCACGGGATCTTCGGGAATTATTTTTTTAAACTTCCGAGTGACTTCTTGAGCCGTTTTCAGGTTCGCCTGATCGCGCCGGGTCATCCGAAACATCCGGGCCACCCGAAACATGTGGGTGTCCAGCGGAATCAGCAGTTGGGAAGGCGAAAAACGGCTCCATCCTCCTGGATCGACATCATCCGACCGGATCATCCAGCGCAAATACATCCAAAGGCGTTTGCAGGCGCTTCCATTCTCTGGACGTGGGAGAAGATTCTGCTTCATGGAAGGAGCATGAGCTATCAGCTGATTCACAAAAAAAGCAAGAGCCCCCGTTAAGTCGTCTTCTTTCTTTTGAACACCGGCCGAAAAACAGCTTTCCAACGAACCATGTTCCTCAATGATACTCTTTATTCCGGTCAAAAGAGCAGACAGATCATCACCGGTGTGCCAACGATGCTTAAAACCGTCGAGACGTTTCTTTAAATCGGCAAAAGTCGCCTCCTGGAGAAAAGAACGGGGAGAAGAAGTCAACTGCTTCAAAACAAAACCGACACTATTCAGGATCTGTCGAACATTTCCGTAAGCGAGGCTCGAAGCCACAAGCCCCGCAATCTCACGGTCCCGGACATCGGGGTAGGCATAAAGAAATTCGAGCGGATCGGGATGAACATGCTCGCGCCGGTTGAATTGACGATAGAGAGATTCCAATAATTCAAGATCAAAAACCATCTTTCATTTTCCTCACCGCAACAAAGACGCTTAACCGGTCATCTTTTAATCCGGGAATCTTCTTTTTCAAATTGGTAATCAATTCCGGACTCTCCGTCCGTAAAAAAGGATTGTAGCTTTTTTCCTCTCCGATCGTGGTGGGAACGGTTGGTTTTGATTTCTTCCTCAAATCGACTACCTCTGCGTATTTTGTTTGAAGCGATTGATTATCCGGCTCCAGCGTCAAGGCAAACTCCAGATTTTTTTGCGTGTATTCGTGGCCACAATAAACAGCGGTAGGATTGGGGAGATTTTTCAATTTGCCGAGGGAGAAGACCATTTGTTCGGCGCTCCCTTCAAATAATCGTCCGCACCCTCCGGCAAAAAGAGTGTCGCCGCAAAAAACCGCTCCTTCCCCCACATAAGCGATATGCCCCCGTGTATGTCCCGGAATATCCATCACCCGAAAAATCAACGAACCCAGGGAAATCTGATCCCCTTCTTCCACCGGATGAGTGAGACAGGGAATTCTTTGTCGATCGTTCAATCCTCCATAAACCGGCATTTTTTTGAAAGCGATCAGCTCTTCGTTTCCCCCAACATGATCCATATGATGATGCGTTGAAAAAATGGCAACCGGATCGACCCCTTCACGTCGAATAACAGCGAGCGTTGCCTCGGCATCCGGAGAATCGACAATCGCCGTCTGACCAGTCTTTTCACAAATCAGAAGATAAGTATAATTATCAAACAAGGTTGGAATCTGGACGACACGCATTAAAAAATTTTTACCGGGACCAATTAATAACCAAACAAATCGGGGCTGACAATCCACTCCAGAGTCCCTTTTCCATACCGGATTTCCGACAAACGAACAAAGGCAATTCCACTTTTTTTGATGGGAATTTCTCCCTGCGGCTCCCCCCAGACCAGGGCACTCAACAACAAACCCAAATCGGGGAGGTGGCCAACCAGAATAGCCCGCATGTCTCCCATCCGGCTTAAAAGAGGGGGGATATCTTTCAAAGCATTGCCGGGGGTTAAAGCGGGAACTGGAACCAGTTTTGTTTTTTCACCATAAACAGAACTGATGATTTCGGAGGTTTGCAGAGCCCGGATGAGAGGGGAGGACAAAATCATCCGGATGTTGGGCGCCCGTTTATGGAGCCATTCGGCCATCAATCGCGACTGCTCCCGCCCCCTTTCGCTCAAAGGACGGGCATCGTCGGTTGCGGCATTCGGTTCGGCATCGCCATGGCGAAATAAATAGAGGTACATTTTACTCAATCGGAAGTTTCCGAATTCTGATCCCATGGTCCTCAACTACGATGATCACACCTTGTTCGAGGGACTCATCTTCCCTCTTCAGCACCTCTTCAAAAAGTTTTAAAAGATAATCAGGCTGATGTCTGCTGACACGAAAAATAACAACAGAAGGGCGGTTTGACTTTTCAAAAGCCATCAGCCGCCCATAGTCGAGATCATTCGTAAGAATGATTTCATTGTTTTGACGGGCCACCTGGATAATTTCCATATCAGTTGCCCGTGACATTCCAATTTTACCGACGTGACGGCATGAATGACGCCGTTTCTTGAGAGTCTCTCCAAGGGTGGGGGGCATATTCATGTTAAGAAGAAATTTCACAAACGTTGGGAAGATTCAATTTCGAGGACTTTCTCGGAGGTAACCCAGGCCGCATATTCCAAGGCCTGGAGAATATCCTCTTTTTCCAGCTCGGGCCATTGATTGAGAATATCATCGGTCGTCATGCCCGACGCCAGATAACCCAGGATAGAATCAACAGGCATTCTTAAACCCCGAATACAGGGTTTGCCGAAACATTTTTCAGGATCCAGAGTAATTCTATTAAAACGATAATGATAACGTTCCATATCACATTAAGAATAACAGCAAGAGAAGACCTAAAGCAATACATTATCTCACAGCAAAAATTCTCACCGGCGCTCCGGTTCCCCCTTCAATCTTCATCGGTGCCACGTAAAGAACGACGCCGGTCGGGGGCAATGTATCCAGATAAGCCACATTTTCCAATCCATAAATATTTTTTCCCAGCAAAATCCGGTGAGCCGGAAAATCACGCGACGGACCGTAATCAAGGCTTGGCGTGTCCAATCCAACCCCCTTGATTTTCTTCGAAGCGAGGTAACGGGCCGCCTGTTCAGAAATCCCCGGAAAATGAAGGTGAGTCACGTCGCCAAAAACATCACTCCCCAAATATTTCTTTTTGTCGGGCCAAAAACGCCCCCAACCGGTCAAAAAAAGAACAATGTGATTGCCGCTTAAAGGTTTGTTCTCCTCTTCCCAGCTCTCAATGTCTTTTCTGGAAATCAGATAATCAGCCTCATCCCCCACTTTTTGCCGAAGATCAATCAGAGCCGCTTCTCCGGAAAGATGATCAACCGGAATTTGATCGACGGTCCACTTCCCTCTGGCAAAATGAATCGGCGCATCCAGATGCGTTCCCCCATGTTCCGGAGCGCAAAAAGTGTTCCCCGAATAAAAATACCCCCCTTCCGTCACTCCTGCAAAAATTTCTCTGAGCTCAAATCCCTTCGCGGTCGGCCAGTAAATGGTTTCAGAGTCAAAGGGATGGGTGAGATCAATCATCTCACCTGCTATTCCGGAACACGGAAAACAAAAAACCAGAAGACTGAAAATAATAAAAAAACAAGAACACATAAAGGATGACAGAAAAGCGTGAAAAGTATAATCCTTTCAGCGTGTCGATCAAGATCATTTGTGAAAACAGAAAAGCCCGCTTTAATTACGAGATTTTGGAGACTGTCGAGGCTGGATTGATGCTGACCGGAAGCGAGGTCAAATCGTTGAGAAACGGCGGAGTCCATATTGGCGATGCCTATGGCATGATTCACAAAGGCGAAGCTTTTTTATTCAATGCCCATATCTCTCCCTACAAGGGGGCTTCCCATTTTAATCATGAACCGCTCCGAATGCGCAAACTTTTGCTCCATCGACATGAACTCGACAAACTGGTGGGAAGAACGGTAGAAAAAGGGCTTAACCTGGTCCCCCTTAAAATGTATTTCAAGAAAGGGGTTGCCAAGGTAGAATTGGGATTGGGGAAAAGCAAAAAGAAGGGGGATAAAAGAACGGTCATCAAAAAAAGAGAATTGCAACGGGATTTGCAGAGAGTTCTAAAAAGATAACGAATGAAACTCATTAATGCCAAACAGAATGAAAAAAAAGAGCAATTGGAAAGATTGCTGGCGATGGGGACGGTCATGGTCTTTGTCGATACGCGCAAAAGGGGGGTGGAGGTACCCCCTCACCACAAGGGGAGTCCCCAATTGGCGCTCAACTTGAGTTTTAATTTTCCGATTCCCGATTTCAAGATTCTGGCCGATCGGGTGGAAGCGACCCTGACTTTTCCGGAGGGGAAACATCTCTGCATTCTCCCCTACCTGGCCATTTATGGCATCACCTCCCGTTTTGCCGGTGAAACGGTGGTTTTTCCCGAAGACATCCCCCCCGAATTCTTTCAACAACAAGGAAGCCAGATCAAAGGACCAACGCCGGTGCTGGTCCCCCCCCCTTTGCCCGATTCTTCCCCTCAACCC
>SBBF01000087.1 GCA_005240075.1 Nitrospira sp. | reverse complement strand
GTGGATGGATGTTGTTTGACGGTTGTTGAACGTATTGAAGGGGCGGTTCGCGAACCGCCCCTTCAATACGTTCAACAACCGTCAAACAACATCCATCCACCGCGATGCTTTCGCCAGTCTGGATATTTTTGAACGGAATCTTGGGACAAACGATTAAAGTCCCCTTGTTTTTTTTGACAACAAGGTTCTCGACAGTTCCTGTTTGTTGGATGAGGCCGGTGAACATGATTGATAATATTCATCTATCTGATATGATCAATTCATGTCAAAAGATATCCCCTGCAAAGTAACGGAACGGGACAAGCGGATTTTCAGGCTGATTGGCGAGGCCTTGAATCAGCCGCCGGTCAAGATGACCAAAGAGGAAAAATTGAAAAACTTTGATATGGCCGGTTATTTCCGGTTTTTATCAGAAAATCTTGATTTTTTTGAAAAGCTCAAAGGACAATTGACCGCCAGGCATGATGACACTCCTTTGAGGGTGCACGAAAAAGCATTAAAATTGAACATGATCCGTTATTCATGAGAGATTACATACCCACAACCAATGAATTTTTAAAAATCCTCAATCAGTTGGGGATTGAGCACGCAGTGATCGGCGGGGTCGCGACGGGTGTTTGGAGTGAGGAACGACTCACCAAAGATATAGATTTTACAATTGCCATGAATGAATCACAGTGGACGAGTCTCCAAGAGGCTTTGAAAAATTGCTCTGAAACGGAGGTGTTCCAAACTTCTTTTGACCCTGGTGAAAAAGTGCCGTTTTTGATCAGAATCCGTTACAAAGGGGTGATCATTGATCTCTTGACTTCACTGACTCCCTATCAGGACCTGCTGATCAAACGAAGAATAACAACAGAAGTTTGGGGCTATACGATTGACGTTGCAAGCGCCGAGGATATTATTTTGCTTAAACTGTTGGCTCATCGCGGACAAGATATGGTGGACATCCAGAAAATAGTTCAACACATCAAAAACCTCGACCTCGCTTACATCGAAAAATGGGTGAAGGAATGGGAGGTTGCCGATTACTGGGAAAAAGTGAAGAATGGATAAGTGTTTTTTTTACAACCCCACCGTCCGGACCCAACGGACTGTGGTCTTAACTTGAATACCTCTTCCCAAGGCAGCTTGTCGAGCCGATCGGGTCGAAAGGGGGATATGCGACCCCTCAGCAACGGGGTTTACCGCAGCTTTTTCATCCAGCATTACAACCCCTCCAACGGCTTCTCTCAAATCGACAGTCACTTCTTCATCTGCCTCTGGCATCGGGATCGGTTTGACCTCTTTCAACGGTTTTAACGACGCCCGATAGCGGGCCATTTCTGTATGTGCCGCAACGGCCCGACGAACCGTCCTGCCCTCTTCGTTGCCGCTGCCGTTACCATTTCCTTCAATGAGAGGAATTCCCAACTCAGCCAGATGGCTTGATGTGTCAGGCAATACCCAGGCGGGAATGGGGTCTCCAAAAGCAATGACCCCATCCCCCCCCATGGGGGCTCCTCCATGAATAGAATAAGGAACTCTAAAATTTCCTTCGATTAATTTTCCCGAAAGTCGAATGTCAGGGTCATGATTAAAACCAAGGTCTTGGTAAACAGGAACCAAAGGAATACCATTCCTCTTGGCCCCTTCTCCCATTTCCCCAATACTGCCGCCAAAAACATATTCGCGTGGAATAAAAGGCCCCAGGGAGTCCGTCGCTAAAGGATTAGCGGTTGTGGCCAGTCTTCGGGTTCCATGATCAAAACCAAGCGGTGAAACCCCCCGATCGACACTAGCCGCAACAGCCCGCTGAAGTGAATCGCTCCCTTTCCCTTTGTCTCTTTCAAATCCAATGCTATCCCCCAAACGAAGCGCTGGCCCCCAGACCGGCAAAATATCAAAATTTTTCGCTTCATAAACAATCCCCACCCTCCCCAAAAGAGCATTCAAGGCAATCATGAGGGTGTAATCGCTGAATCCCTGATGATTGGGAGAGTAAGCGGCCATTTGCGGCACCACTCCAAAGCGGACCTGATCTTCCGACAATAAACTCCCCCCCGCGGTCAGCAAATCAGCCCCGGAGGCTTGCCCCAAAGCCCCAGCTAATACCCCAGCACCGTAAACCTGCATCTGATCAGCCCCCAGACCTGTAGCCACCAGACCGTAACGCCCCATAATCCGGTTTAACTTTCTAGGATCTTGTCCTCCCAGGAAAATCTCAAAATACAAATCACGAAGCAGTCCCCAATTCATCCCCTCCAAAAGGGGTCTTAAACCTTCCAACTGTTTTGATGAGGTTCTGTTCAAAAACTCGACCTGATCGGGAAACATAGCAGAAATAAATTTAAGCCCCTTCGCATCGGGATGACCAATCTCCCTGTAGATATCGGCTACTGTCCAGTGGAGTTTCAGCCAGGCACTAAACAGATCGATCTGATTTTGTTTCCGCTTGTATTCCTTCCCCTCGCCGGCTGGATCAATCATTCCCTGGTCGGCCTCCAGAGATTTCTTCCCCTTTTCCTGATATTCTTGCAACGCCTGCCTGAATCTCTTTTCCTGTTCCGCCGTTAAAGCACCATGTTTTCTGGCCTGAACCATTAAATCTGTGTAACGGTCTTCCTGCATTTTCCGCTCAATACGGTTAATGTCCTCTTCCATTATAAACGATTGACTATAAAGCTCCATTTCACGATTGATCCATAAACCGAAATCGGCGCGATAGGCCTGAGCCCACTCACTCTCCGCGTCCCTCTTGGCTTCCCAAGCGCTTCTCACTTGATCGAAGGAAGGATCACGCAACAACCGTTCGACGGTCAATGGACCCTCCTTGGTTAAAATCTGATAGTCATCACCAGCCAATCGGGTGACAACACTCACGTCAACGTCATCACCAAATTCTGCTCTTAATGCAATCAGGTGAAACTTTTCTCTGTGTAGCTGTTTAAACTTCAAGCGGGTATGGCTAAAAGGATTAAGGTGCTTTCCTAAACTCATTTTTAATTCTCCGATTTCTCTTTCCACTTCAGCCAGACGAGCATCAAAGGAGACATAGCCTCTGGCCAAAAGTTCAGAAACCAGTTCAACCCGTTCAGCCCGATTTTTGAGTTTGTGAACCCGTGGGGCATACCAGAAGGCCCGTGCCACGTCCTTAAAACCACGGTGGAACACCTCCTCTCCGACCATCGAATTAATTCTATTCAACATCCGGTATCGAATTCCCCGTCCCATCATTCGATAATAACGGCCACGCGCCTGCTCCAAAACATCCTTGTCAACGCTTTCTTCTCCTTCAAGTGTCAGGTATCTATTGCGAGCCTCAAAAGTATAAAAGGCCCATATCCTCAAACCGGGATCCAGTTTAGAAAAAAGGGAACTGTCCATAATGGCCTGATGCAATCGATAGGTGGCCTCCGAAACCGGCGCATAAGAAGGATGTTTGACCGCTTCATAGTCGTCAATATACTGAGCCATCGCTTCCCTAAAAGGGAGGCGGGCCAAGGCTAATTCATCCAAATAACCCTGCCATCTTTCGGCAAATTCTGGTGATTGAATTGCCAGCTGAGATGCCACAAGTCCTCCCACCCTCTCGTAGTCTTTTTGATGGGCCTCTTTGTGAGCCTCTACCAGTTGATCAAAAGTGACGATGCCCGAATCCTGATCGTGATAAGAAATGGGAGGAATGGCTTCGTTTGGTTTTTTCCATTTTACAAAACGATCAATAGCCCTCCCTCCGATATTTCTCAAAGCCCATGTTCCCACTCGATGATGGCGCATCGCTTGCCAGGTGGGAACCTCCTCAACACTTTTCTTTTCAGGTGTAGAAAGAGGGGCTACATAATGCTTCCGGTAAAAGCTTTCAACAGCTGCCGTCAAAGCGACTGCCCCCTCCCTCTCTCCCAAGCTTTGATAAGAAACAGGATCAAGGGGAACTCCGATAACGATTTCAACAGTCTCATTTGTCTGAATGGGTTTGACCCCTTTGGGCTGAACAATCCCCAGACCATTAATGACAATCGGAACGACCTTGACAGGACGTCCTTTCTCAGCTGTTGCAAGAGCCACTTCACCAATCCCTTTTTTAAGCCGCCCTTTGGCAAAAAGATCACCATCCATTCGGTCTCCCTTTGCGTTCAGTCTCCCTAAAGCGCGTGTCCCTTGAGGATACCAGACCAGAGAAATATTATTTCCGTCACGGGTCAAAAAATCAGCCGCCTTGCCAGCAATGCCTCCTGCCGATCGTTTATCCTCTCTCTTGATAAAGAAAAACCGCGGCGATGCTTCCATCGCCCTCCCTAAAAGGGCACGGAGAATTGGATTTGTTTTGAATTCTTCTTTCGCCAAAAAACCAACATTAAAGCCGTTCAACACCAAAAATAAAAGACTGAACTCCGCTGAACTGGTATGGGTCGGTGCGAAAATATAGATTTCTTCCGGATTGAGGTTTTCTAATCCTTTCACCGTAACCCTCATCCCGGCCGTGTTGATGTTCATGGCTCCCCAAATGGCGGCAAGCCGGTTAAAACCGGCTTCATCTCCTTGAGACAACAATTCCCTCGCCTGAGAGGCAATACGATAGGTGTTAGGAGCCCCTTCGGCAACAGCACTCCATGAAAGTTCTGCATTTCGTGAAGGGTCATACGAACGGGCTGTATAAACCACTGAACCATCACCCCCTTCTGTTATCGTAACCAGATCTTCCCATTGGGGAAGGTGGGATGTAGAAGGGGTTGGTTTTAAACGATGCTTGATGGCTGGTAGACTTGTAGCCAGCGGAACAACAACATTGTCTGGTGCATGCTGCTCCCCCCCTATTGCTATCGGTTCATCAACTCCTCCATGAATACGAACAGCATGAGGAAGAGGAACTGATGGCTCCTGTCTCAATTCTTCTGGATCTGCTGTTTGAAAGCCGGTCCCCCCCGACTGATCGGCGTCTTTTAATGGGCCACCCTCAGAAATACCTTCTGGTAACTGATATCCACCACCAACCCCATCATCCGAACCACCAATACGCGACGAAGACATAGAATCTCCTTAAAAAAGCCAAAATTAAAAAGTTGTTAGCTACACTTCTTTTATCGGCAGATCTTGGCAAAAGTTGCTCTAAAAATCACTTATTTGAAAAAAAATTTGGATAGGCATAACCCCTTGAGATTATGCGGCTATTGGCGGTGCCGGGGGCTCATCCACCCTGACCTTGATTC
>SBBF01000074.1 GCA_005240075.1 Nitrospira sp. | reverse complement strand
CGCGCGCGCGCGGCCGGAAAGCCAGGATTGTCTTTGACGAGATCCACAAGCAGCCCCAGTGGAAAAATCTGATCAAAGGCTACTACGACACTTTCAGCGATGATTTCCGTTTCCTGGTCACCGGCAGCGCCCGCCTGGAATTGTTTCACAAGGCTGGCGACAGCATGCTGGGGCGCTACCATCTCCTCCACTTGAATCCCCTAACCCCTCAGGAAGCGGCTGGAAAAAAATCCGCCATTGATCTGTCTCTTAGGGAAGGTAAATGGGAACCAGATCAATTGGGGAAAAAACCTCTTCCCCAGGAGGTTTTTGATTCACTGCTTCGCTTTTCAGGCTTTCCCTATCCTTTTTTGAAGGGGTCCTCTCGTTCCTTAAATCTCTGGCACCGTGAATACAAAACCCGTCTGCTGAGGGAAGATATGAGGGATTTGACAAGAATCGCTGACATCGTCCGGTTGGAACATTTTTTTGAGCTTCTACCTGAAAGAATCGGTTCCCCCCTTTCTCTCAATTCATTAAGTAAGGACCTCCATTGTTCGCACGATGCCATTCGGGCAATGGTTTCGGCTTTCGAAAAACTGGCTGTCACCTTTCGCGTGCGCCCCTATTCGCGCCGGATCCAATACAGCCTGAAGAAGGAGGCCAAAATTTATTTCTTTGACTGGACTCTGGCCCGTAATGAGGGCTCCCGTTTTGAAAACTTCATGGCTGTCGGGCTTAAAACCTGGTGCGACATGGCAAGTGATGGGGGATGGGGAGATCTGGAACTTTTTTATCTCCGCAACAAGATGAAAAAGGAAGTTGATTTCATCGTGACCAACGATGGCAAGCCCCTGTTCATGGTGGAGGCAAAAACAGGTGCGGATGCCGGTGCGGCAGACTCCCTCAACTATTTTTTGTCCTTTGTGGGTCCCATTCCTTCTTTTTGCGTGGTTTTTACTCCAGGCCAATTCCGCAGACTCGACCCAAACAGCTGGATGGTATCAGTCAACCGGTTTTTCAACCTTCTTTGGAAATAGGATCAATGCCAAAAAACCTTTTGCCATCCTCTGGGGGTGTAGATTTCGTCAAATTCTTCTCCGATTGCCTTCGAGTCATAAATAATGCTAGCATTTCTCACTCGCACGCTAAATACGGAAGGATCTGGCTCGGCCAGTCCTGACCTTGGAAGCCCCCTTCATCGCGAGTTGGTCAATCTGATTGTGAGCGAAGCGTCAGATTTATTCTGCGCTGAGTGAACCAAGGGGGGTTCGGGGGCGCCAGCGGCAAAGCCCCCGATAAAAAAGACGAGCGGGAAGGTATTCTATGTTGGAACGCTATTGTGATGCATTGATCATGGGTACTGATTTATCGGGCCTCATCACCGCCGCATTTCTGGCACGAAGAGGTTTGACTGTTCATGTGCTGGATCTCGACCCGTACGCAAAAAATGAAAAAGAACCTGATCCGTTTTGTGTTGCCCATCTTCACTCCAAACTCTTTCGCTCCATTTTGGGAAGGTTGAATATTCCGGAAAACGATATCCAGGCCTTATCCGGACCGGAATCCCCCCTCCAGATTATCTTCCCGAAAAAAAGAATCGATATTTCGGCTAACCCGGTCCTCTTCTACGAGGAACTGGAACGGGAGTTTCCGGAACAACACGAAAACTTAAAAAGTTTTTATGAAATGCTGGGGCGCATCAAACATCAGGTGGAAACCCAGCAACTCTATTCCCTGATTTTACCCACCACTTTCAAGGAGAGGAGAATACTCTCCAAATTTGTGCGGAGCCATGGATTGGACAAAAAACTCTCCGACCTGGGGCTTCCCATCAAGACCGATGCCGAATTGAAAAGTTTTTTAATGGCCCAATTGAAGCTGGTGACGTATGCCCACAACGAAACCCCTTTTGCTTTTCAGGTCGCCGAACTTCTCAATCCGAGTGAAGGAGAAATTTTTTCCATTAAAGGAGGACACCAGCAGTTGAAAAAAATCTTTATCGACCGGGTTCTCCATCATGAAGGGGCTTACAGGCCGGAGGCGAAGATTGACAAGGTTCTCTTTCGCGACGGTATTTTTGAAGGGGTCACTCTGGCTGGATTGGAGGGGAATATTCTTTCCCGTTACATCATCTGGAACACCCATTTAAAGCGGCTCAGTGATTATCTCCCCCCCCTGTGGCGCTTCAAAGGGCTTAAAAAAACCATAGAAAAAATTCGTCCTGCGGCCCATTGGTTTACGGCCCATTATGAAGTCCCCTTGATGTTTATTCCCCATCCCATGAAGGAAAATCTGGTCATTGTTGAAGACCCTGCAAAGAATCTGACAGGGGTCAATTTTCTTTATGTTCAACTCAAAAAGAAGGATAATGAGACAGCCAAAATATCGGCCAGCTACTTGTGGGGGCCTGAATCGCTGGAAGCGGAGGATGATTCTTTTTTGCCAATCCACGAAAAAATCCGTTCTCTCCTGAAAGACCTCCTCCCCTTTGCCGGAGAAAAACTGACTCTCACTTTCCCCCTCAAACAAGTAACTCAATCGGAAGAAACTCTATTTCCTCTGCAAGATAACGATTTTCAAATTTTCAAACAGGCGGCCCGCAACTATGCTGTCTACGATTTTAAGCCCCGTTCTTTTTCCGATCTTTTTCCGATCAGCTATAAAACAGCCGCCCCAAATCTTTTTATCTCTTCCCCCGAAATCCTGGGAAGCCTGGGCTACGAGGGAAAATTCATGCTCGGCTTAAAGGTCACCGATCTCATTTGGGAGGATGTCAAAAAAGAAAAAAAGTGGGCCATGAAACTGGAGAGAAGAATCGCTTAAATCGATTTGATCAGGATAAAAACCACCATGGCAAAAGCAATGGTGGTTTTGACAAAAAGGGCCATCACGCGCGAGAAAAAAACCGCCAGCGCCATTTGAAACGATTTTTTGATGTCCCTGTTCAGGATTATTTCATAGAGCCAGGCTCCCAGAAAGGTCCCGACCAATAACCCCAGAAGCGAACCAATGACAACAACCGGAATGCCGATAAAGGCCCCAATCAAACCACCGATAATTGAACAAACAATAGCGCCACCGGTCACTTGGAATTTTTTACTCCCCATAATCCCCACCATATATTCAATTACCTCCCCAATGACCGCCATCAGAACCACAAGAAACAAAACCCAAAAATCGCTCCGGCCCGATTGAAAATCCCCTAAAAGACTGAAAACAAAAGAGGCGATCACCATCAACCAGGTACCCGGAAAACCAAGAGGGACAATAATCAACCCCCCCAAAAGGACAATGATATATAAGATAAGGCCAATTGATTCAAAAATCGCCATTAAAAGTGTATTCTATCACCAGCGGGAGCGGATTCAAAGAAAAGAGTTTTTACAGGATGAAAAGAAAAACGATGAAGGGGGGTCGGTCCATATTTTTGAAGTTCTTCCTGATGAAGAGCTGTGCCATATCCTTTATGCTTCGAAAAGTGAAAGTGGAAAAAAGTTTTTTCGTGACCCCCCATCAATCGGTCCCGATGAACCTTGGCCAGAATGGAAGCGGCGCCAATCGATAAAGATAAAGCGTCTCCGCTCACAATGGTTGTTTGCGGAATAGCAAGACCAAGGCCCCGATGCCCGTCAATCAACAACCTTTCCGGTTGATGAGCCAGTTTAAAGACCGCCTCTCTCATCGCCTGAAGAGAGGCTTCAAGAATATTAATGTCATCGATCATCTGATTGGACACCTCAGCAATCGCATACGCCTCGGCCTTACAACAAATCAGATCAAACAATTTCTCTCTTTTTTGAGGGGATAATTTTTTGGAATCGTCGATTTCAGGAAGGGAAGTTCCCGGCTTGAAAATCACCGCCGCCGCCACCACAGGGCCCGCCCAGGCTCCCCGTCCCGCTTCATCAAGCCCGGCCACCCGATGAACATTTTGGGACCAATATTTTTCTTCCCAAAAGGTTTTAAGATCGGGGGCTTTGCCTCCGCCGCCTCCGTACCCCCCACTGGTTCGCTCCGCACAGAATAAATCTGACGCTTTGCTCACAACCCCTTTCACAAGTGGTTCAGGCGCTGGCGGCTCCAGCAACGGCTGTTGACACTGTCGGGTTGTCATCAGGATTTACAGCTTCAAGAGTTTGTTCGACTTGTTCTGATTCCAGGGACGTTATGCGCGCCTTTTTGCCGGCCAAACCTCTCAAATAATAAAGCTTTGCCCTGCGCACCCGGCCGCTGGAGACTACCTCGATCTTGTCGATAACGGGAGCATAAAAAGGGAAAATTCTCTCTACCCCGACTCCATACGAAACTTTGCGAACGGTGAAACTGGAAGAAGCCCCTGCGTTATGAATTCGAATCACCACCCCTTCAAAAATCTGAATCCTTTCTTTTTCCCCTTCCTGGATTTTGACATGCACCTTCACCCGATCGCCCGCTTTAAAGAGGGGAAGCTCTTTTTTTATCAGTTTTTTTTCTAATAAGGCTAAGAGATTCATTTGATACCTTCCCGCTCACTTCGTTCGCGATGAAGGGAGCCCCCCATCTCAGAACTGGCAAAGCCAGATTCTTCATCATGTGGCGACAGTAAGCGATCCAAAATAATAGCCACGGCCGCTCGAACCGGCAGATGATTGTATCCTTTCAATCCCCGGATCGGCTCCAAAACTCCATCACACCGATCAATAATTTCAGGACTCAAACCCCAACCGGTTCCAAACAATAATAAAACCGGCTGATGTGAGCTCGCTATCTGCCCTCTCAACTCTTTAAAAAGTATTGGTTTTTTAGACTCCCGAGCCGAGGTGGCAACAAGTTTTGCGGGTGTACCATGGAGTTTTTCGATTGTCAAACAGGTTTCGTTTAAGTCCTTACAAACTTCTATATTTTTGAAGGCCTCGCTCCGGTCGGGGTTATAACGCTCCCCCACCCCTTCGCGCCAATATTTTTTGATATAATCAACCATTTTGATCTGAGCCTCGACAGGAGTCACCATAAAACATTTCTCCACCCCAAACGTAGCCGAAGTCCGCCCCAAATCATGGATGTCAAAATTGGTCAGTGACGTGGTAACAATATCTCCCTGTTTATTGAGAACAGGGTAATGAATGAGGGCGATGTAGATGGGGGAAGTCATTTTTTTTGCAACAAATCAGGTCTGTTTTTTTGCGTAATCAACAAGGCCTGTTCCCGCCGCCACTTTTCAATTTCGGCATGATTGCCGGACAGAAGAACCGAGGGCACTTTTCTCCCCTCGAATTCTTCCGGTCGGGTGTAATGGGGATATTCCAAAAAGCCAGTAGTGTGGCTGTCGTCCTTGGGGCCTGCCTCATTCCCCACAACTCCGGGAATAAAACGAGAGACAGCATCCACCACCACCAACGCTGGCAGTTCTCCGCCAGTCAAGACGTAATCGCCTATGGAAAGTTCTTCATCCACCACTTTGTCAATCGCCCGCTGGTCGATCCCTTCATAGCGGCCACAAATCAGGAGAAGATTTTGGCCCGTCCATTGCCGGGCGATACCATCCGAAAAAAGCCGCCCACGCGGCGAAAGTAAAACAACACGATCAATTTCATTGGCGCTTCGAATGGCTTCAACAGCTCTCACCACGACATCGGGCCGGAGAACCATCCCGCTCCCCCCGCCGTAGGGGCGGTCGTCGACGGAACGATGTTTGTCGGTTGCATAATCCCGGAGCTGATGGAGATGAACCTGGATGATTTTTTTTTCGATTCCCTTTCCCAAAATTCCTGCTGAAAGATAAGGAGGAAAAATTTCAGGAAATAAAGTCAAAACATGAAAAATCATGATAAAAAAATACCCTCGAGGAGTTCAGACTCTTCGAGGGCATTTTGATTCCCTATGGAAATTAGTTTATTCAATAATTTCCAAAACCGATCGTTTTCTGATTTTGGTGGAAGCGGCCCCCAGAATGGTTCTCATGGCACGGGCTGTCCTCCCCTGCTTGCCGATAATCTTTCCCAGATCATCTTTGGCCACTTTCAATTCAATGACCGTTGTTTGTTCCCCTTCCACTTCGGTTACTTCCACTTCCTCTGGTTTGTCAACCAGCGCTTTGGCCATCGTTTCAACGAGCTGTTTCATAGTTGCCTCCAATATGAGTTGAATAAAATGACATCATCAAACAAAACCCCTTTATCAATAAAAAGCTTCTTCCTCAAGAAGCTTTCTTGAATGTTCTCTTCATCAGATGAGAGACGCTGACTGAGGGACGGGCCCCTTTGGACACCCAATACTCAATGCGCTCGGCATTCAAGTCAGCTTTGCCACCGGAAATACGGGGATCATAAGTCCCCAACACTTCAAGATAGCGGCCATCCCTTGGAAAATCCTTGTCAGCGGCGACCACCCTGTAAAACGGTTTTTTTTTCATCCCATGACGGGTCATTCGAATAACGACTGCCATATATTTTCTCCTTTTATAATGGGGGATTGGCCGCTGGCCTCCCCCAAACCCCCTTGGTATTCGCTCGAACGGGCCAAGCCCGATTCTCGCTCATAACCACATTCTGCCAGTAAAACTCTTCATCATTTTTTTCATTTCAGCAAATTCTTTCAGCAGGCGGTTGATATCAGAGACCTGCGTGCCGCTCCCCTTGGCTATCCGAAGCCGCCGGCTTCCATTCAAAATTTCCGGATTTCGCCGTTCCTTGATCGTCATCGAGTTGATAATCGCCTCTTTCTTTCTTAAATCTCTTTCAACATTCTCCAGATCCACCTTTCTGGCCATCTGCTTCCCCCCTGGAAGAAACCCCAAAAGGGAAGTAAGAGAGCCCATTTTTTTCATCTGGCGCAACTGGCTTAAAAAATCTTCCAGAGTCAGTTGGTTTTTAACCAGCTTTCTTCCAAGTTCAACCGCCCCCGTTTGATCCATCACGGCCGTTGCTTTTTCAACAAGGGAAAGAATGTCCCCCCTGTCCAGGATTCTGGAAACCAACCGGGAAGGATCGAACAGCTCCAAGTCATCAATTTTTTCCCCCACACCGGTAAAATAAACTGGACAACCGGCAACGGAGGCCACCGAAAGGGCCGCCCCTCCCCGGGCATCCCCATCCAGTTTGGTTAAGATGACTCCATCAATTTTTAAAAGATCATGAAAAGCCTTGGCC
This sequence comes from Nitrospira sp., assembly GCA_005240075.1. Lineage (GTDB taxonomy): Bacteria > UBA10199 > UBA10199 > UBA10199 > SBBF01 > SBBF01. The sequence continues at coordinate 40,537 of SBBF01000074.1, read as the reverse complement.
GTGGCCAGCGCCCCCTGCCCCAGCATGGCATCGACAACCAACAACGTTCGGGGCGATCCCCCCGTAAGAGCCTCCGCTGCCCCCTTCTGCATCTCTTTCAATTCCTGCATCAGCGATTCATCCAGATGCTGTCTCCCTGCCGTATCAATCAAAATCAAATCAGAAAAATGATCGGCCGATTCTTTGATCCCCTGTTTTACAAGATCAACAGGACGATCACTCTCTTGGGTATCCCAACAGGGAATGTCAATAGATCGAGCCAGGATTTTTAACTGCTCAATCGCCGCTGGTCTTCTGACATCTGCCGGAACAAGATAAGGATGCCGTCCCTGTTTTTTGAAAAAGTGGGCCAGCTTGGCGGCGGTGGTTGTTTTTCCCGAACCCTGTAAGCCAACCATTAAAAAAATATGCGGCGGTTTTCCTCCCAAATCAAAAAGAGGAAAACTTGAACCTCCCAACGCCTGAATTAATTCCTCATGAACCACTTTGAAGAATTGCTCAGCGGCCTTAAGGCTCCCCAACACTTCCTCCCCTAACGCCCGCTCTTTTGTCTTTTCAAGGAACGATTTGACAACTCCAACATGAACATCCGCTTCCAATAATGCGAGACGAACTTCTCTTAAAGCATCAGCTATGTTCTTTTCACTGACAACCCCGTAACCCCTCAACTTGCTGAAAACAGAAGAAAATTTTTCTGTCAAGGTCTCAAACATATCGTCGCAAAAGGGGTGTTAATTAAAGTCAATAACCCAAAAAGTCAAGCTGGGATGTTATTTGGTCTCATTCAACATTCTCAATTCAACATTCTCATAAAGAGAATATTCTCAAAATGAGAAATAAAATGGAAAAGGGCAAAATAAAGGATGACGTTGGGATTTCTTCAAGTATCTAATTTTTAATTATAAAATATTAATCCTGGTGATTTCGAGAAAAAGCGTTAAATGGCATTTGTTTTGCATTCTGTAGATTGGCGGGTGGATTGATGAGTAATAATGACACCTTTTTTTAGAGGGAAAAGGGTTTCGATCGCTTGGGTTGTGATTGCGGGGTTGTTTTTAATAGCACGCTCTTCCTCGCTTCATGCTCAAACCCAATCAACAGACGCTACAAAAATATCTCCTTCACAAAATTTAGCTGCTCCCCAAATCTCGACAGCGAATCAGACAGTGGCCCCCAAAACCAATGCAACAACAAACGGTACCAAGTGCATTCCACAACAGGAAACATGTAGCGATTGGGGAATTGATAACGACTGCGATGGAATCACGGAAGAGGCCGATATCGGCACATCAATCGTCTATCCTGATAATGACAGAGATGGTCATGGAGACCCGGTAAATCCGATTTCAGTCTGCGTAATCCAGGATGGAGTTGTTACCAACAATGATGACTGCAACGATCAGGATTCTACGATGTTTCCGGGAAACCCCGAAGTCTGCGACGGGAAGGACAATGACTGCAATGGACAAGTGGATGATGGGGCTGATTCAGACAAAGACGGCGTCAGCGATATTTGTGATCAAATCCCCACCTTCACCTGCCCCTCAGGAGAATCTTCGCAAGGCATCGGCTGTTTTGCTTCCACAGAAAAAAGCCAGATAGCTTGCTACAATGAAAATGGTCAACTGGTCATACAGGCCACCGGATATCAGAATGTCAAAGGAATCACGGCGGATCCTTCCTCCTATCAAGCTCTTATTTGGGGACATGACAATCACCTCCATTTCATCATGAATGAACCGGTGTCCGAGGGTTCGACTGAAATCAAGAATTATGCGGTTCAGACTATCACCATCGATATGCCAGAAGGGGTCAAGATTGCCGATTTAACCCGCGGGACAGACCATGTTTATGTTCTCGATACGAACGGAAAAATTGACGATATTGACGGAACCCAACAAATCTCAGAAACGCTCGATTTTGGTGAACCGATGAAATGGATTACGATGACTTCGGACGGAAAGCTGGTCGGAATGACTTCACATGGAATCATCAAAACGATGGCCACAAGCGAAGCAACTAACGTGAAAGATAATCAATCGGGAGAAATCGATGCAAAATCTTACTTGAACCAAAGAGGCTATTCCTTGGAAAGCCCTGACGGGATTTTCCATGAAAATATGCTCATTTTCACAAACTCGGCTGAAAACCAGATCATGCTCATCGATACCTCGAAGTTGACATCCCCCACTCCCGATACGGCAACACTCGATTCAGCCACAACGATCCTGAATGTTCCCTTTATCCCTTCGGCTGTTACAGTGCGCACTGATGTCAAAGCCCTCGTTGCAAGCGGCCTCAATGACGGAAAAACTTATTTTATTTCAGGAGAGGACAACAAGTATGCGTCGGGTCAAACCTACACTCTCACAACAGATGATCTGAAGATGATGGAAACGCCCGAGGCTACTGGCTCAACAAGTCTCGACAGATGGCAGGGATGTGGGGCAACGTTTGATTCAGGTGAGACAACCGAACAGGCCAATTCAAATATTCCTCAGACATGCGGCAACGGAATTGTCGATACGGGAGAGGAATGCGACGACGGAAATACAGCCAATGGCGATGATTGCACGATGAATTGCACCATCCCCTGTGTACCTGGAACCCAGGAGGAATGTGATTCAACGGAGGGATGCCCTTACGGCGATCCCAAATACCCCGACTGTAAAGCTGAAAATGACAACAGTCAGGGTTATTGGAGCGGAGGCTCCCAAGGTTGTTCAGCTGAGGGAGTATGGGGTTACTGCGTCAAACCGACTGACCCAGTGGAACAGGGCCAACCCGATTGTCAACCAACCCAGGAAGTCTGCGACGGACAAGACAATGATTGCGATGGGACTGCCGACAACAGCCTCGATCCGGAAACTTGCTGTTTTGATAATACCGATTGCGATGACGGGGATGCCTGCACAACGGATACCTGCAGTTTCAACATTGCTACGACCACCAGTCAATGTCTGCACGAACCATCTAACCCTGACGACGGAAATACCTGCACAACCGATAGTTGCGATCCCGCAACAGGAGATCCAATCAATAGTCCCATCGATGATTGCTGTATGACAGACAATGACTGTGCCGACGACGGCAACGCCTGTACTACTGAAGAATGTGTATTGGGACAAAGTGGAACCAATGGGGTTGCTACGGGAACCTGTTCGACGACAACAATCGATCCCAATGACAATAACGTCTGTACAATTGATTCATGCGATACAACAACGGGAACCGTGAGCAATATTCCGGTCGATACCGATGATGGAGACGCCTGTACGATTGACAGTTGTGACCCTTCAACGGGCACCAGTCATACTCCTATTGAGACAAGCGACGATGATCCCTGTACCACCGATTCCTGTGACCCGACTTCTGGAACAGTTTCCCACACACCGATCGATGTGGATGACGGCAATTCCTGTACAACCGACAGCTGCAGTAACGGAGAAGCGGTCAATACCCCCATCGATAATTGCTGTGTCTCCGATTCCGACTGCGATGATGGGAATGTGTGCAACGGCACGGAAACCTGTGTCTCGGCGGCGGCCGGTTCTACCTGCCAGGATGGAACAGCCCTTGACTGCAATGACAGCAATGATTGCACCACCGATTCTTGTAATACCGCCAGCGGCTGTGAATATACAACAGTTTCAAGCGCGGCGGGAAATGCCTGCGGCACCTGTGGAGACGGGATTGTCAATACAGGAGAAGAATGTGACGATGGAAATTCGGATGACACCGATGGATGCACAACCGCTTGTGAGGAAATTGTCTGCGGCGACGGCGTTGTGGAAGGGACAGAAGAATGTGACCCAGCCCCCGGCACGACCGATCCAACATGCGAAGAGTGCCAACTGGTGGCTGAAGAGTGCGGAAATGGCACTAAAGAAGGGAACGAAGAATGCGACGGAACGGATGGCCTCACCAGCAACGATCAATGGTGCTGTGATGGATGCATGATCCATGAAAAGCCGGAATGTCCTGATGAAAAAGAATCCCAGCTTGCCTCCTGCCTCATGACTTCAGTCGGGTTTGAATGTCGGGATACTGATCAGGGAACGATGACGGTCACTTACGCTATCGACAACTCGGACACGATCAACCGCTTAAACGCAGACCGCAAAGCTCAACTGTATATGGAAGACAGCGGGGGAAATGTCGTCCGGTTGGATCTGGCGAACTCGGGAACAACGAACCTGCAGGTACTCCAAGGAATGGAGGTCGTTGGGTTTGACACATCGAACAATCCGATTGTCCTAAACCAGGAGTTTCAGACCGCATACCTTTTCGATAAAGTGGCGCAAACGCTGACTGCTGTGGCGCAAAACCGTCTTAATAATCATGACATCGATTCTCATGTCTCGGAAAAAGGGGAAAGTGGGCAGTATACCGAAATTGAGGCCCAGGTCTGCATGGATAAACCGGAAGAATGCCAGCCGGCCGAGGAAACCTGTGATGGAGCCGATAATGACTGCGACAATGAAGTTGATGAAGGGGTCACCAACGCCTGCGGCACTTGCGGGGATTTGACAGAGACCTGTGACAATGGCACTGATGATGATTGCGATGGCACCATTGATGAAAATTGTACCAACAACAATACAACAACAGATTCCACCGGTACCCTTGAAGAAGCAGCTAGTGAGGGCGAAGAAAAATTTGACAATCCTGATGAAGAAGAGGCGGTACCGGCCTGTGATATGCTCACCTCCACTACCGATGAAGTCGAACAAGCCAACAACTGCGAACCTACATTGGAAGAGGTACGAGATTACGAGGCAGGCAATACAGACACTATTTGCGGACTGACCGTTTCTGCCTCTGAATCGTCTGGCGAAAACACTGTTGTTTACTTTGAACTTTCAGATAGCTCCACCTGCACCAAAATACTTGTTCCCCTGGAATACGGCATCGAGGCCAAAGGGGGAGGAGGTTGTTTGCTTCAAAAAAGATCAATTAATCCAGCAGCTTCAGCCCCCATTTTTTTCATGTTGATTTTAAGCAACTTATTCCTCATCCTGCCGATAAGAAGAAAAATATAATCTTTTTCTTTTTATCATGAATTCATCCTCATCGATTTGCGGCCATTTTAAACAGCAAGACAGAGGAGCTTATCTGCATTGCAACAGCTGGCTTCCCTCCAATACCCCCCTTTCAGAACTGGATCAGGGGGTCTTGTATACAGACTTGACTAACCCTTCTGAGCCCCAGGCAAAATACGACGGGAAATCAGACGGGATAATTACACCGCAGGAATATTATGAATGGACTTTGAGAGAGATTAACAAAAATCCTTTAGGCCAATGGAAAAGGGCGGAAGAGCTGGATCGTTTGACTGGAATTCAGATTCCTTATCTCTTTAATGATTACAACCCTCTCACCGACGCGGACCAACAAATTGAAGAACGGGCAAGGGAAATAATCCTCTCATCAAATAACATAGACACTCTGATTCTTCGGGCAGGCCATGAATGGCAGTTGTCTGCCACGGAATTTCTTCCCACAGCCGATGCCATCGGGACAATTCTCGAAGGAGGAGGCAGATGCCAGGGAATAGATACCCCTTATCTGGGGCTTCTTTTGATGGCGGGATTTGAGGTTTTCCCTCAAGGGGTCTCCTATGATGAAAGAGGAAATCCGGTCAACCATGTCCGTCTGGCTGTTAATATGAAGGATGGTTCGACAGACCCCTATATTGTCGATCCGGCACGCCCTTATTTTGGAAGAAAACCGAACGGCGCCATCTCCGTGCCGATATCATTCAGTGAATTTATCGCCCGCTGGCATGTCAATCAGTATTGGGAAAATGAATCTGTCGATTCGTCTGCAAAGAGAAAATGGATTGAAACCGCCTTGAAACTGGCCCCTTTAAGTTATCCGGTGATGATTGCCGGAATCGATTTCTACACGGAAAACAATAATAACAACCTGGCTCAAACCCTTTTTGAAAAAGCGACAGCGATCTTTCCCTCAGCAGAATCGGTTCTTCAAAAAAAATATCCGGAACTTTTTTCCTGATCTTTAAACCGTTATGAAACGGAAAGGAACTACAATCGGTTTGATTGTTTTGACAGGACCTTCCCCCTCATATTCAACTTTCATATCGGGAGATGTTGGAAGAGAAACTCTCCTGGCAGATCTCTGAAAAGATTGAACAACGTCCGATGAAACATCCGCCTTATCAACCTGCACATACATCAGACGTCCGGTCGAGGGATCGAAGAACGCACTCCCGTGAAGAGCAAGGCCAGGAGTAGATTCCAAGCGGTTCATTGCCAAGGCTGACTGAAATACTGTTTTTAAATCTTTTTCTGCTTTGTCTTTGGCATAATAAAGATTGCTGGCAGTCGGTCTTGCCCTTGGTTGCCCATAAGGGCCACCGACTGTACCTGTGGAAGTTCCCATTTTTTCGGCCAGAACCTTGTCCGGCGTTGGGGGAGCCATTCCAGGAGCTGTTTCGGTTGCAGGAGCTGGCGGTATCGCTGGAGCTTGAGGCTCGGCTGGCGGAGTGGCAGGTGTTGAAATATCCGTTGCAGATGGTGGTGATTTTTCAGTTATTTTAGTATCAGACATAAGCCATTTCCTTTCGTTAAAATGTTTAATTTGACCCCTTAATGAGATGAATATGCAAACGGTATGCCAAAAAGATAAAAAACGAGTAAACTATGTTATCTACATTGATTTCATGGGGTTAGATGATCTGATCTTTGGGAGTAAAAAAAAGTGAACCCAATATCTCTTTTCAAAATGATAAAGAAGTCAAACGGTTGACGTTTTCTGCCACTTTTTGAGCTTCATCGAAGGCGGTTTCAAAAGAGGGGTTGGCCCAGTTGTCTTGTTCGGCAAAAAAAATTTTGTCTCCCAGCGGAGCGCACGCTTTCTGAACCAGGCCGGAAGACAAAAATCCCGGCGTGGCCAACGGAAGAGCATGCCCCCACCGGGCGATCCTTATTCCGGCAATTCGGGAAGGAGACAAATTCAAGGCGGATAAAATTTCGGAAAATCCTTTTTCAAAATCCTCTTTGGCCTTTTGGTAAAAATCGGGTTCCAAAAACTTAAATCGCCCCCCCTCAAACGGATACGCTTTATACAAAGTCAAAACAGAATGATTCCCTTCATCCTGTCGCACCCAGTTGGCAAAGATCAGATCGGTAAAAGGGCGGGACAATAAATCATCGGTGTTGTTGCGGGGGATTGTTCTAGTCAATCGAAAGAGTTCATAAGAGGGAGAAGTGATTTTTCCCTTTATCAACACATTGGCCACCAGATAAGCCCGATAACGGATTTGAGCCATCGCCTCTTTCTGCTCTAAAGACAAGTCGGGCATGATATGTTTGGCGACAAATTTGGGAAGCGCCACAACACACACTTTGGCTTCGATAACATTTTTTTGCCCCTTTTCATCCCTATAAGTAACCGATACCCCTTCTTTGCGAAGGGCAATCTCTGTCACAACAGAACGGGATCGAAGACAAGATGAACCGATATTTTTTTTGAGTTTCCTGTAGAGAGCCTGAGTGATGGCCGAATTTCCTCCCGGAAAAGCGAGTGTCCCCTGCAAATCGGCCGAAATAAAATTGAGAGCCTGAGCCGCTGAAATCTCGTCCGCCCCCCCGCCAAAGGAAGACCAGCAATATTGAATCAGAAATTCCTGAATGTGCGGGTGGAGATCGGGCAACTCCCGAAGAATCCATTGCGCAAAAGTCATTTCCTCCAGATTTTTCCACTCCGATTCGCCGAGAGAACCTTCCGGATCAAAAGGGATGGAAGGATAACCTTTTTCATAAACAGAGTTGAATTTTTGCAACACTTTTTCGAAGGAACTTTTTTGGGAAGGATCAGTGGCCCCCTGCCAAAAACCCCTTGCCAATTCCCCTCTATCCAGAACAACAGCCCCTTCCCTTCCCGATTCCATACGTCCCATGGAAAGAATGCCCAATTCACCCAAAAAATTTTCGATCACAGAGCCTTTTTCCGGAACCGTGATGTAAGCGGCACCAATGGAATAAGGGATCCCCTCCCATTCCTCCCCCTTGCTGTTTCCCCCAAACCGTTCGGCCTGTTCCAAAACGACCGGTTTGTATTTTTTAAGAAAATAAGCGGAGCAGAGACCGGCCATACCCCCCCCTACAATCACCAGATTGTGCTTTGCAGATGAATGAATTGAAAGATTTCTTCCCTTCCCAAAACGGAGCACGTCGTGGGGAATCGTTTCCTCATCACCGGCAAATTCTTCAGAGGTTAAATCAAGAAGTGTTGCTACGGGGTCGGCATCGGTTGGAAAGAGGGATGAAAAAGTATTGAGTTGACTTCCACAAGAAAGAAACAAAGCCCCGTAAAAACCAGCTCTGATAAAATCACGTCGGGTTAACAGGGGAGTCTGGATCATCTTTTGGAAAAGGCAATCTCCCCTTTTTCATTCAGAACAGCTTTGATGGTGTCGTTCTCCCGAAAATTACCGGCCAGGATTTCAAGGGATAAAGGATCCTGAATATGTTTCTGGATGGTCCGCTTGAGGGGACGGGCCCCATAGACGGGGTCGTAGCCAATCTTGCCAAGCCAGTCGAGAACAGGAGGGTGGAATTCCAGTTTCAGTTTTCTTTTTTCCAGCAGTTCATTCAGGCGCCGGGCTTGAATATCGACAATCTTGTGGATTGCCGATTCGTCCAGCGAATTGAAATAAATGATATCGTCGATCCGGTTTAAAAATTCCGGTTTGAAAGTTGCTTTTAACAGCTGGGCCATTTCTTTTTCCGCTTTTTTTCTGTTTTCCCCCCCCTCCAGCATCGCCTGAGAACCGATATTGGATGTCATGATGATCACCGTGTTTTTAAAATCGACCGTTCTTCCATGGCCGTCGGTCAACCGTCCATCATCCAGAATCTGGAGCAAAATATTAAAAACATCCGGATGCGCTTTTTCAACCTCGTCCAAAAGAACCACCGAGTAGGGTCTGCGGCGGACAGATTCCGTCAGGTGCCCCCCCTCCTCGTAACCAACATAGCCGGGAGGAGCGCCGATCAGCCGGGCCACCGAATGTTTTTCCATAAATTCCGACATGTCGATCCGGATCATCGCCTGATCGTTGTCAAAGAGGAATTCGGCCAACGCTCTGGCCGTTTCTGTTTTTCCCACGCCGGTCGGACCCAAAAAAATAAAAGAGCCGATCGGACGATTCAAATCCTGCAAACCGGCGCGCGCTCTTCGTACTGCATTGGCAACCTTGGTCACCGCATGATCCTGCCCCACCACCCTCTGCTTTAACCGATCCTCCATCCTCAGCAGTTTGGCCGCCTCCCCTTCCAGCATTTTGGAAACTGGAATTCCGGTCCATCGGGCGACAATTTCTGCAATATCCTCCTCCCCCACTTCCTCTTGAAGCATTTTTTGTTCTTTCTGAAGCTCGTTTAATTTTCGATTGGCCTCCTCCAGTCTTTTTCCCAGTTCATGCAATTTTCCATATTTCAGTTCGGCCGCCCTGCTTAAATCCCCCTGCCTCTCCGCCTTTTCAGAAGCGGTTTTGGTCTGTTCCATCTCTTCCTTGATTTTACGGATTTGAGAAATTCCCTCTTTTTCGTTCTGCCAATGTCCTTTCATCGCATCGGATTTCTCTTTTAATTGAGCGAGCTCCGACTCAATTTTTTGAAACCGCTCCTGGGAAGCTGAATCTCCCTCTTTTGACAACGCCTGTTTTTCAATCTGGAGTTGCGTAATCTTCCTTTCAATCTCGTCAATCTCCGAAGGGAGAGAGGCAATTTCAATCCGCAGTTTGGAAGCGGCCTCGTCCATCAGATCAATTGCCTTGTCGGGGAGAAACCGGTCAGAAATATAACGATGGGACAAGGTGGCGGCCGCCACCAGAGCCGAATCCTGAATTCTTACTCCATGATGAACTTCGTAGCGTTCCTTCAATCCCCGAAGAATGGCAATCGTATCTTCAACAGTCGGCTCTCCCACCAAAACCGGCTGAAAACGGCGCTCCAGAGCGGCATCTTTTTCAACATGTTTCCGATACTCATCAAGGGTAGTGGCCCCCACGCACCGCAATTCGCCGCGGGCCAACGCCGGCTTTAACATGTTGGAGGCATCCATGGCTCCTTCGGCACTTCCCGCTCCCACGAGCGTGTGAAGCTCATCAATAAAAAGAATGATCTGACCGTTGGATTGGGTGATCTCTTTCAAGACCGCCTTTAAACGATCTTCAAACTCGCCGCGGAATTTGGTGCCAGCAATGAGAGATCCCAAATCGAGCGCCACTACTTTCTTATCCTTGAGCGTTTCAGGAATATCCCCATGGGCTATCCGGATCGCCAGTCCTTCCACAATGGCGGTCTTCCCCACCCCCGGTTCGCCAATCAAAACCGGATTATTTTTGGTTCGTCGCGACAAGACCTGAATCACTCGTCTCACTTCTTCATCCCGGCCGATGACCGGATCGAGTTTTCCTTGACCAGCCAGCGCTGTCAGGTCACGGGTATAGCGCTCCAGCGCTTGATATTTTTCCTCCGGATTTGGATCGGTTACCCGATGGGCCCCCCGAATTTCTACCAGCGCCTTTAGCAAACTGTCACGGGTGATCCCTTTTTTCTTGAGCATGTCTCCGGCGGGGAGATCGGTCGTTTCTAGAATGGCCAAAAGAAGATGCTCCGTGGAAACAAAGTCATCTTTAAGTTTTTGGGCTTCCTTCTCAGCCCGGTTCAAAACGATTCTAATTTTTGGAGAGATATATTCTCCCGCGCCGCCGGAGATTTTGGGGAGTTTTTCCAACTGGGCTTCCAGTTCCTGAGCGATCGAGGCTTGCGCAATGCCCATCTTCTGAAGCAGGGGACTCGTTAATCCATCTTTTTGATGAAGGAGGGCCCAGAGAAGATGTTCCACCTCCACCTGCTGGTGGGAACGTTCCAGAGCGGTATTCTGAGCGTCCGATAATGCCTCTTGGGCTTTTGTTGTGAGCTTGTCGGTTCTCATTTATATACCTTCCCGTCAGCCTTCGGCTGACGATGAAGGGGGCTTCCAATATCAGAACCGGCAAAGCCGGATTCTTCCACCGATAGCGTCAAAATTACTCTTTCCTAAACGCAAAATAATACATCTGCGAACCACGGGCGAGTCCTAACCGAATTACTTTGCCGGATGGAATGTTGGCCAGAATTGCTTCCAGTTCTTTAACGCTTTGAAGAGACCGGCCATTGATTTCCAGAATCAAATCCCCTTCCTGAATCCCTACTGCTTCAGCCAGTCCTCCCGGTTGCACTGCCGTCACAATAATTCCGTCGATCCTTAACCGATTGGCTTCCGCCGGAGAGAGATCGCGAAGCGTCATCCCCATCAACCCCTTCGAAGCGCCCGCCGCCACCTGTTCGGCCTCATCGGTTGAAGAAAGAGTCACCGTTCGTTGATATTTTTTCCCATCACGAATAAAAACAAGCGTAATGGAACTTCCCGGTTGCGCCTTGGCTACAAGAGAAGGGAGCGTATGGGAGCCTGAAAGGAGACTTCCATTAAACTCCAGAATCAGATCCCCCACTGCCAAGCCAGCTTGCTCGGCGGGACTTCCGGGAACCACCTCTACAACAATAGCCCCTTGTGGCGCATCAAGGCCATACTGACCCGCTTCTTCTTTTTCCATATCCCGCATGGCAACCCCCAACCACCCTCGGGAAACTTTTCCTTTGGTAATCAGCTGAGGCACCACATCTTTCGCCATATTGATCGGGATGGCAAAACCGATCCCCTGTCCGCTAGCAATAATCGCAGTATTGATCCCCACCACCTCGCCATTGGTATTAAAAAGGGGACCTCCACTGTTGCCTGGATTAATCGAAGCATCGGTCTGGATAAAATCATCATAGGGGCCTGCCCCCAAATCGCGCGCCTTGGCTGACACAATGCCGGCGGTGACCGTATGCCCCAACCCAAAGGGATTTCCGACAGCCACCACCCATTCTCCCACTTCGAGGGAATCAGAATTTCCCAGCGGCACAAAAGGATAAGTTCCTCCCTTGAGGGGACGGATGACCGCCACATCAATCTTTTCATCACGCCCCACAATTTTGGCTTCCACCTCCCGGCCGTCGGCCAGATTCACAACAATCTCATCGGCCCCTGCTATCACATGGTTATTGGTCAAAATATCCCCTTTCTCATTAATGATAAAACCGGTGCCAAGACTGTGAGGAGCTTTCCGCGATGGTGCTCGTTGACGGGGAACGCTAAAAAAATCACGAAAAAAAGGATCCATTGCCCAAGGATTGTAGGCTTGTTCGCGGACTTTTTTTGTGGTGGAAATATTAACAACGGCGGGCTTCACTTTTTTGGCCAGCTCCGTAAAACTGTTCGGCGGGGACACACTCAACGCCTTGGGGACCGTAAGAGAGGAGGAAAAAGAATGAAAAGGACTGTCGACCGTCCTCTCCTCAAATAACCACCCTCCAATCAGGTAGCTTGAAGCGATAATAATCAAAAACAGAACAATCAAAATTTTTTTGTTTTGAAGATTCATTTTTTGGTCCTCTCCACATACTGCATTCGCAGTTCAAACAGGACCTGTTTCAAAAGAGCCGATTCGTTGGCATCCAGATTCCCTTTTGTTTTTTCTTCCAGCATTCCTAGAATGTCGATCGTCTGACGGGCAGAAACCAGATTTTTTTCAGGCTTGTTCGTCGCCGGATGAGGGATCAAACCAAGGTTGATCTGGACTGATGAGGCGAGAGAAAGAATAAAAGTGGCAAAATTAACCTGAAACTCCTGCTTTGAATCTTTTTTTACCTCAGGTTCCGGTGGAGACTTTTTTTCGGTCGAATCGGACAAAGAGGGATCATCCTGACGAACCGTGCCATCAGGATTAAACCGACGCTTGTCTTTTATGTTTAATTCATCACTCTTGGAAGATTCTTCTGGCATAGTTTTTGGAATTTAAAAACGTTTCAGCCGGATGTCAAGTTTGGACCAGCCTCAAATTGTACATGGACAAAATACTGAATTGGGTACAATTTTTTTAAGATGAACCACCAAGAAAGAGCGGTAAACCCCGTATTCGCGGGACCCGCATTATGGTAAAGAATATTCCTGGTTTGATAGCGGGCGGTTATAACATCGATAAAATTTTTGAAGTCAACGCGGAGATTTCCAAAGAAAACATCTCAGCGGCTCTTGATGACGCAACACAGGTAATTGACAAAGAAACTAAGGCATTCCCTTGTCTTGCCTTCTTGTTACACCGTATACCGATCAATCGCCCGCTGGGCCTGCACTTGGGATCTTAAGTCTTCTAAGTCAAAAGTTCGTTTCTTTTTCTTTTTGCCGTCGGGACCCGGTTGTTCCACATGATTGGCCTTAGCCAGCATGTTGCCCGGCTGGGCTTCGGGGGCTGTACCAGCAACAGCTCCTCTCTGAAGCGCCGACCGCGCAGTTCCTTCCGTGACCTCGGCAGGATTGAATTCGGTGCCCCCTTTGATAAATTCTGGGGGGGCTTCCCGACTTGTGGCTTCTTTGAGAAGTTCGCCCATTTGCCCGGCCACTTGTTCCCCTATTTTTTCCAGTCCTTTTGCCATACGATCAGCTTGCTTCTGGAAAAATTCGATCCCCTGCTGGACATAACCAAAAGCCTCTTTGGCTTTTCCGGTCCAAAAAGAAAATTCTTCAGCCCCTTTTCTCACTTTGGAATAGTCTGTTTCCTCTCCTTCACTTCTGGCCTTGGCCGCCGCCGCTTTTTCATGCTTGGAAGCCTTAAACCGGCCGTCACTCATTCTTTGCAACTTGGCTGGATTCGCAATGGCATCCTGGATATCGGCGTCAATCTGCGCCCTTCTTTCATCCAGTTTTTTAAGCTGTGCCTCGTAATTTTTTCTATCTGTCTCAGACAAATCTGTCTTTGCCAGGTACTCTTCCACTTTTTTTCTTTCAGCATCCAGATCGGCATCCTTCTCCAACCCTAAATCTTGACGCAAATCGGCCAGTCTTTCCTCCCTGATCGTATCGGCAATTTTGCCCACTTCCTCGCGGCGGTCTTTGGTGGCATAAACCCCCTCCCCGCCAATTTCGCCCACTTCCCGGGCGCTCACACCTTTGGAAGAACCTTCGAATAATCCGTCGAGGTATTCATCCCCTCTCACGTTGGAATCAGCCCCCATGACGGCGGCCCATTTATCAACAGCTGAACCTTCAGGGGCCTCTTCCGACCATCCTTCTTCAAAAGCTTCGACATCCTCTTTTTTGGTTCCAACCCGTAAACGGGCATAAGCCTCGGGGTTTTCATATTGGTCCACCGGACCTGTTCGGCGGGTGCCAGCCTGTTGATCGTTGGTAAAATCAGAATTAACGCGGGACAAAACCCCCTTGGCATTGTCCGGATACTCTGCCAACACATCACGCACGTAGACTTTAGCCGCTTCATCCGTCATTCCCATAGCCTTACCAGCCTTGAAAGCCGCGGCTCCGGCGGCTGACATTTCTTGATCAGCAGGAAGACTTGCATCAAAAGCGAGCGCACCGGGACTCCCTGTAACCATATCTCTTTTGGGATCCCCAAATTTATCTTCAATCGGTTTTTTGAGATATTCGGTATTTGCAGTCCTTTGGGCAGAGACTTTATCAGTAGTTCCTGCAGGCTCTGCTGTAGCTGTGGGTGCGGGAGCTGCAGCTACCGTACCAAGTCCCGCTCTATCAGCCTGATCGGCAGTCCATTGGGCTTGTAATTCGGCCTGTCTGGCTTGGGCTTGGACTGGGTCTGTTGAAAAAGCATACTCTGTAATGACTAAACCAGGCTTTCTTAAAAATCTTTTCTTCTCAGAAAATCCAACTTCACTGTCAACTTGTCCGTCTCCATCTTTATCAATTCCCCGTCTTTGCCCAATCAGCGATCTTAATTCCTGCTCTTTTTTTGCCGCGATTTCGGCCGCGTCTCCCCCTTCACCCACTCCGCCGATCTGCTGATAGACTTGACGTTCCAGAGTTTCAGAATCACCGTCTAAGGCTTTCCCTTGTACATTGCCTTGTCTTACAAGATTATCCAACGCTTCTTTTTGAACACCACTACTTTCGAAATTAACAGCTGTCATATCGTTCTCCTTCAATGGATCCCTTTCCCTCTTTTGGGCGGTCCGCCTCAGGCGAACGCCCCTACACCTCTATATCTCTATTGTATGCAATTTCCACGCCAAGTTCCATGGCAATGTTCTTTTGCAAAATAAAAAATAAGCATTTGATATTATTTAATATTTAACAAATATCCCCCCTCAAAATGAGAAGAAAAAAGGGCTATCTCTTTGATTTCAAGCTCCTTTGGGGAGTTTTTTCCTCATTTTGAGAAAAAAAGGGGGGAGACTAGGCTACAAGAAAGAGCTTGTTTATCTTTTCTTTAACAATTAACAATTGTAGAATTAATGCCTGGCTTCAGTTTTACAAAATATTTCGAAAAAGAAGTATTGCGCAAAAGACCCTATTTGAAAAAAGAGTGGTGTTGCCAGGTGATTGAAAGTCCATTGCATCACGAAAAACAGGAAAACAACCGATACCGTTTTTGGGGAACAGTGCCGGAAATGGGAGGGCGTTTTTTGAGAGTGGTAACGCTTGACGACAAGGTGACCATTCATAATGCTTTTTTTGACAGGAGATTCAAACCATGAAACTACAATATTATCCGGATACCGATTCGCTCTACATTGATTTGACTTCAAAACCAAGTGCGGAAAGCAGGGAAATATCCGAAGGGGTTGTACTGGACTACGATGAACAAGGGCAACTGGTCGGAATTGACATTGACAATGCCAGTAAAAAACTCGAACTCAACGAACTTATACTGAAAAAATTGCCGCTTGAATCTCAAGCCATGTTTGCGTAGCCGATTCTGATTACGCCCGGCGTTCCGAAAGGCCGCGGGTTCCCTGCAAGCGGCCAGCCGACCAAGGGGCAAAAAACCGGAACAAACCTCTCCCCCCATCCTCGTCATCACCCCGAAAAACAGAGGGCTGTTGATATAAAGCGTTGAGCGCGGCGCGATTTTTGTCAAAATCCTCATCTCCCGGTTGGGCAGACAGGATCGTAGCGGCGCGGTCTTGTTTGGGCACGGGCACGGCAAGCTGTGCCCCTACGGCTTCGGGCGCATCACCATGCGCTCCGATAGAATCCAATTCCTGTCGGGCAGTACCGCCGGTCAAAAATTTCAATCCCGCCACCTGCCCCTTTTTGCCGGAACCGGTCAATTCAGCCAATCCCGCCGAATAAAGTACCGAATAAGCCATGGCAGAATCGCCGGTCGCCTCCCCCGATTCAATCTCCCCCTTCTTCTCCCGCGCCCAGGCTAAAAAAGCGGCCCGCTTGCTAGCTTTCTCTTTGTTCTTCTCTACCTGATCTTGTCCCAATCTGGAGGCAACAGTCCGCTCAGCCTGCTCCACTTCGGCATCTCCCGGTTCAGGAACAGTCTCTCTTGCAAGGACTTCTTCTTTTTCTTTAATTTCTTTTTTAGCCTCTTTTTCAGCTCGCTTAAAATCTTTTTTCGTTTCTTTTTCAATTTCACTCCTCTTCTTGTCTGTTTCGTGGGCTGTTTTTTTATCAAGCTTTTTTTGATAGAGTTCCGCCTCACCCGCCTTGAAAGATCCAAACCGTCCTTCGTATTGTCTCAAGACCTTTTTCTCTTCTGCCGTAAGGGTTCCCGCCTGTTTCTTTTGCACAAGTGCGGTATACTGCTTTTGCATATCTCCCCTCTTGGCATCCTCCAGTCTCTGTTCGAAAGCACGGACCTTGGGGGCAAATTGTTTTCGCTGTGCCGCAAACTGGTCGGCCTGTTTGATTAGGGTTTCGCGTAGGGGACTGTTGCGAGGAAGTCTTCCAGCCGCATCGCGAGCCCTTTTCTCCATCATCTTCAAGAGAGCCTCTTGAGAAACCGCTTTTTCGTAGAGTTGTTCCTGATCGGATGAGCCCTCTTCATCCACAAAACGGGACTGCTCCATCTGCTCTTGTAAATCTTCCGTCTGTTGCGCCAACTGGTTACCGGAATCCCATTGGTCCAGAAGGGTCTGGGCTTCCGTATCCCCTTCTGCGGCCCGCTTTACCAAATCATCGTATGTCGACCAGGTTTGCTGGTCGTCCGGCGCCATGGTTGCTGAATCGGTTGTGTCGGGCAGAGAAGTGGTCTTTCTTGAAGTTGAATCGTCTGTTGAATAATCGTAATTATCAGCAAGTATCGTGGCTTCCCCCCCCCCTTCATCGGTTGGAGGAGGTGCTTCGCCATCCGTTCGCGGGGCTGTCTCGTCGGCAGGAGTTTCACCGTCCGCCGGCACCGATCCATCAGTAACAGGAGCCTCTCTACTTCCGTCAGCCGGCACCGGGGGAGCGTCAGGCGTATAATAATTGTCCGGAAGAGCTCCCCCTGCGCTAATTGCAATGGGATCGTTTATCATTTCATAAAGCCTATGTTTCTTAAACTTAAACAAGGATCATCCTCCTTTTTTATGTTCTACGCAAATTTCGGGCCAAAAATCATTGGGAGAATGATTTTTTTATAGATTATAAGATATTGATTTTATTATATTATTCTTAATAGCATTGAATCTTTCATTAAACATGAACAATAAAGAGGAAAATGACGGGGACCCGGCCCGCCAGGTGGGAGCGCAAAACTGGGGTATACAGTCACCATCAACTGGCGTTATCGGTATGTAATGAATGAGCACTAAAACCGGGGTTCATCTGCTGAAATGTAAACTCCGAAAGAGTAGCGCTTTGACTGGCATGTTCGATTGTCATCCCAACCAAATTTCCACTTTTATCAATATCAACGAGTGTGTTTTGGTCCAAATCTTTCGTCTCGATTACCTCTTTGTCATTAAACTGAACATACAGGGTATCGGTATCAGCAAAATATTTTATTTTCATGATTTGTCTCCTCTAAAATTTCGGTCAAAAAAAACATTGTGCACTGTTTCACGATCTGCAAGCAATACCACTCTCAAGTAACGTCCTACCTCATCTATTTTGCCCCACAATCTGATCCTACCATCTTTTTGCGCCTGTTCTTTTTCAGGGTTATCCATAACTCTTTGAATCCAAGCATCTTTTATTTCAATCCTATCAGACCTTTTTTTCACAAATTCAAAATATTTGGTCGTTTTCATTATAGTATGAGATAACAAAATAATCTAAAAAAATATAATAACTGCCTTGACAACAAAAGAGCAATCTTTTACATCACGACTCGAACTCGAACGCCAATGAATGAAGGATCTGGCTTTGTCAGTCCTGAACACGGTGGCTCCCTTCATCGCGTAGCGAAGCGGAGCGGGAAGATATATAAATGGCAACCCACGCATCTGCATTAAAGAGACAACGGCAAAACGAAAAACAGAGGGAACGAAATCGTTCCGTCAAATCGGCCATCCGGACACTGGCCAAAAAAGTCCGCTCAAGCGCCAATAAACAAGAAGCTCAAAAAAATCTAATTGCGGCGGTCAGCCAACTGCACAAGGCATCCCAAAAAAACGGTCTTCACCCCCGCAATGCCGGTCGGCACATCTCCCGATTGGCCCAATTTGTAAATCAGATGGCGTGACATACCTTAATCAAGAATTCCTGCATCACATAACGGGAATCGAGACGGCTCGATTTCAGGGCACGATCGGTGGTGAGCAACAAGGAATAAATTTTCTTAAGAGCCAAAGGGGGAATTTTTTTCGCCTGATTGACATAATCTTTCACAAAAAAAGGATTCACACCAAGTATACGAGCCAAATCGTGCGGTGATTTTCCCCCCTTCATTCCTTCCTGCACCAAAAAAAGAAGACGAAAATGGCGGGTGACCATAAAGAGAATTTTGACCCACGGCTCCCCCTGCAGGGTCATCTGTTCCAGAATCTGCGAGGCTTTTTGAAAACTCCTCTTCCCCACCTGATCGGCAAATTCAAAAACTGATTTCACACCGGTTCCCCCTGCACTTTCTTCCACATCTTTAAGAGTCGCCTGGGACCGGGGATGAATATAATTTTTAAGTTTTTCCAGCTCGGAGACATAGGTCATCAAAGAAACACCCCCCTTGTCGGCTAGAAATGACGCGGCTTCCAAGGGGAGGCTAAGTCCCATCGATTGGGCTTCCCGAATAATCCAAGAGGGGATTTCATTCGAATAGGGGACCTTTAAACTGCAAACATATCCCTTTTCACCGGCTGTTTTCCAGATTTTGAGGCGGCTGTCGATTTTGCCCGCGGTCAAAACAACAACGGTGGAGCTGTTTGGTTTTTTAAAATAATCGGTCCAAACTTCATGATCCTCTTTGGGAAGAGAATCGACATCGCGGACCAGCACCAGGCGGGTCTGCGACATCATCGGGAGAGTGGAAATGCTATCCAGAATTTTTAAGGAAGAGTCCGTCTTGGCTGAAAAAGAATCGAAATTGAAAACAGAAGTTCCTGGATTCAACACTTCTGTCTTGATGCGATTGAACTCTCTTTCGATCAGAAAGGGCTCAAGACTGACAAGAATCGTAACGGGAGAGAACATTATTTCACCACAAAATTAATCAATCTTCCCGGAACATGAATGACTTTCACAATCTCTTTTCCTTGAAGATAGGAGGCTGTTTTTTCATCAGCGCGCGCCCTTTTTTCAATTTCAGTCTGACTTAATTCAGGAACTACAAACAATTGGGCCCGGAGTTTGCCGTTCACCTGAACCACCACCGTGATTTCCTTTTCCACCAAAGCCTTTGGGTCATAGGAAGGCCAAGGGTAATTTAACATGCTTCCCTGAAACCCCATAATGCTTCCCAGCTCCTCCGCAAAATGGGGAACAAAGGGATTGAGCAAAACAACAAGGGTTTTTAAAGCGCCGCGAAAAGAATCGGAAAGCCCCGACAGGGGAGCGATGCTTGATAGATAATTTACAAATTCCATGATAGCCGAAATAGCGGTGTTAAAATGAAGGTTTTCTTCAATATCTTCAGTTACTTTTTTGATGGTTTTATTGACCCAAAAAGAAAGTTCGGCAGGAGGCTGGTTGCCAGCCCAACGATTGTTGACCGTTTCGTGGAAGAGATGCCAGACGCGCGTCAAGAAACGAAAAGCCCCTTCCACCCCCTGATCGGACCATGCCAGATCGCGCTCCGGAGGAGAGGCAAAAAGAATAAAGAGCCGCGCCGTATCAGCCCCATACTTTTCAATCAGATAATCGGGGTCAACCACATTCCCCTTCGACTTGCTCATCTTGGCCCCATCCTTGACCACCATTCCCTGGGTCAGCAGGCGTTCGAAAGGCTCGTTCAACTTCACATAACCCAGATCCCGCAGAACGCGGGTGAAAAAGCGGGAATACAAAAGATGAAGGACCGCATGCTCAATCCCGCCGATGTACTGATCGACCGGGCACCAGGACTCGGCCGATTCTTGTGAAAAAGGGGACTGGTTATTTTGGGGATCAACATAACGAAAAAAATACCAGGACGATTCCACAAACGTATCCATCGTATCGGTTTCGCGCCGGGCTGAAGCACCACACCGGGGACAGGACACATGGAGGAATGCCTCATGCCGCGCCAAAGGGGACCCTTGAGTGCCGGTTAACTGCACATCGCGCGGAAGAACAACAGGGAGTTGGTCTTCAGGAACGGGAACCAGGCCGCATTGACCACAATGAATGGCTGGAATGGGAGCCCCCCAATACCTCTGGCGGGAAATCCCCCAATCTTTAAGCTTGTATTGAACCGCTTTGTACCCCCGTTTTCTTCGTTCCAAGAAATCGGTGATCGCCAGTTTGGCCACGGAGCTCTTCATCCCATTGAACTGGCCGGAATTGGTCAAAATCCCTTCCTCTTCAAAAGCGGCCTTCATCTGTCGGGGATCCATAATTTTTCCCGGTGGCTGGATCACCACGGAAATCGGCAAATGATATTTTTGGGCAAATTCAAAATCCCTCTGGTCATGGGCTGGAACCGCCATCACAGCACCCGTACCATAACCCATTAACACAAAATTGGTGACATAAATGGGGAGTCTTTTCTTGGTGATCGGATTGACGCAATAGGCTCCCGTAAAAATACCTTCTTTTTCCAGAACCTCCCCCTCTTCACTTTTGGATTCCCTTTTTGTTTTATCGATAAAAGTTCTTACAACACCGGCTTCATGTTTTCCTTCAATCAGCTTTTCCACGAGAGGATGCTCCGGAGCCAACGACATGAAAGTGGTTCCAAACAAGGTGTCGGGGCGGGTGGTATAAATGGTGATCTTTTCTTCCATCCCCTCAATCGGAAAATCAACCAAAACCCCTTCCGACCGGCCGATCCACTCCCTCTGCATGGTCAACACTCTGTCGGGCCATTTTCCTTCCAGACTTTTTAATCCCTCCAGAAGTTCATCTGCATAAGCGGTAATTTTGAAAAACCACTGGTCCATCGGTTTTTGAACCACTTTCCCCTCGCACCGCCAGCAGTTTCCCCCAACAACCTGTTCATTGGCCAGCACCGTCGCACACGCTGTGCACCAGTTCAGCCGCGATTCCTTCCGATAAACCAGCCCCTTTTCCCACATCTGAAGAAAAAATTTCTGCTCCCATTTGTAATACTGTGGATCACAGGTGACCAGCTCGCGGTTCCAATCATACGAAAAACCAAGCCGTTTGAGTTGGGAACGCATGATCGTGATATTTTCTTCAGTCCAGGGAGCCGGGTGCGAATTATTTTGGATGGCGGCGTTCTCCGCTGGCATACCAAAAGCATCCCATCCCATCGGATGAAGAACCTGATAACCCCGCATTCTCTTGAATCGTGCCAGCAAATCACCAATCGTGTAATTGCGGACATGCCCCATGTGGATCCGCCCGGAGGGATAGGGGAACATCACCAGACAATAATATTTTTTTCTGGAAGGATTGTGTTGAACCTGAAAAGTGTGATGGTGATCCCAGAAATCCTGCCAGCGGGCCTCAATCTCATGAGGAAGATACTTTTCTTGCATGAAGGGGGTTTAACATAAGGCTCTTGGTCCAGACAACGAGAAAAAAATTATAGCCCTTCCTTCGTGTCGTCATCGTGGTGTTCCTTGCCGTCAAAGGAATAAATTTTGAGTTTGTCCCCCACTTTGGTTTCAACCAGCACGGGGCGCTTCCAGATCTGATAAATATTTTTGAGTACTTCGCGGGCATAATCGAGCTTCAAATCGACCCCTTCGTGGCGATGCCACAAGAGAAGTTCGGCACGGTTGCCATAGTTGGCATCCTGCACAAATATGAAAGGCTGGCCAAAGTTGGTCAGGGAAAAAAGGAGTTTTTCCTTGATCTCCTTGAACTCGCGCGAGGAGATTTCGTAATACGAGCTGTTTTTGTTGTAATCAAAGGCAAAGAGTTTGTGCTGAACGCAAAATTCGCGCGTTAAAAAGGCATCAATGAACGTAACATCATTATAGATTTTTCTTACCTCAAAAATTTTTTTCCCTCCCAATCCGGAATTTTTGTTCCATCTCAGTTTTTCAACCATATCGTCGCATTCGTCGTACTCTTTTCCAAAACGCCCCTTGTTCCATCTCTCTTCAATATCCCTGAAAAGCTCCAGCCCCAGTTTGTAGGGATTCAACCGCCCCGGTTGGACCGCCACCGTGCCGGAATGATGGTCGGCAAAATCGATGATTTCCGAATCATTCAGAATTTTTTGCGTCATGATCCGGGAATGCCAGAAAGAATTATGATTGATTAATCCGGCAGCAACATAACGATGTGTATTCCCAACAGATATGTCATAAACATCTCCCCGGCCAGGGTTAAGAGAAACAACCTGATCTACAAAACTTTCCTCCTTAAACCATCGGTGATTTTGCACATATTTCTCAAGAGATTTTTGCTTTCGGCGCAGGTGAAATCCTATTTTTTGCGCAAATTTTGCCGCTGAATTCCCCGTAATGTGCAAATGCCAACATCCGTCTTTCTGGGATCGAACACGGCTTAAAATATTATAGTTCAAAAGCAAAAGCTGAACCTGCTGAATCATCTGCCGACTGGTACTGCTCAGAATCACTCCCTGTTTGCCGGCATACGCATCACAATCAAAATAGGAGGAAATAAATTCACGTATAACAGGCTCCGGTGATCTCAAAACAAGATCAGGAACCTGTTTACTCGACGCACTAGGGCCCGTGGTTAATTTTAAAAATTGTACCAGGAAATCAGACAGCGCCTCAGAATGAAGCAACACGCGATAACGACCTTTGTCCCAACGTAATCGAGGAAGTAAACCAAAAAGCCGGCATGATAACTGACTAAAATATTCTGCTTGATCCTTGTCACCCGTAGTTATGCCAACATGTCTTTTGATCCGACTAATATGGCCGTCACCAACCAGATATCCCAAAAAAGATCCCAATTCAGAAGTAACATGAGTCGGGATTTTAATCGGCAATCTTTTATTAACAGCCTGGGGAAGATCCTGATTTTCCAACGAATCGTACAATTCCATGGCCTGAGCAACTTGTGTTGAATTCCTGATTGACCTTCCCGCACGATAACGGATGACTGTATCAATGGAAACTTGAGCCTCCGTGGCAACATCCTGAAGGGAAAAACGATAGGGGGGTATCCAAGAAATTTTGATAAAATCCTTCGGCCATAACCCTTGTCCCCCTTTTATTGCAACCTGATCTCCAATCTTCAACTCATCAAGTCGTTTCCAACTCTTTCCATCTTCACTCAAAATACGATGGTTATCCGAACCACACAGTTTAAACCCCCGTCGTGTGTATAGAGTTATTGTTCTATGGTCTTTAATCATATTTTGACCATAAATCTTTTGTGCAACATTTCCGTCCGATATTTCTTTCGCTCCCCCTAAAACAATGGCTTTCATGGGAATGAGCCCCTCAGATGAAAAAACAAGAGTGTCAGGTGCCACACAGGCCCACCCCTCGTTCATGATCTTGGTCTGTCCCTGCGGGGCAAAATAATAGGCCTCCTCCCGGATCATCGACAAAATGTCCCACTGCCACTTGTCCAGAGGAGCATGGTCCAAAAGAAAAGAGAGAACATCCTTGACCGGCTCTTCGGGGATTTTTTTTCTCTCCCTTGATTTTTTCAATAATTCCTCCTTTTGGGATTGAATAAATTCCTTCGGGTTGATGTAATGATCCAGATATTCGCGGCTCACCTTCAATTTTTTGACATGATGCCCCGCCTTTCGTTCCTCATCGATATCCTCTTCATCCGGGTTTATTTCCGGATCCTGTCGGGTTCTTTTGATCAGGGGAGCATAGTGGTCAATCAGATTATCAATGGACAAACAGACATCAATAAATGATTCGACCGCCTCGTAGCCATATTTGTTGACATAGCGCTGGATCTTCGATTTGTGGTTGGCCATTTCGTCAATCATGTGTCGGTTGGTGTGCTGAAAAAAAATGTTGTTCTTGAAGAAATCGCAGTGCCCAAAAACGTGGGCCATGACCAGTTTCTGATCCATCAGATGGTTGGAGTGAAGAAGATAGGCGTAACAAGGATTGTTGTTGATGACCATTTCGTAAATTTTGGACAAGCCGTAGGCATAGCTTTTGGAGAGTTTTTCGAATTCCATCCCAAACCGCCAATGCGGATAACGATTGGGAAAGCCGCCATAGGCCGCCACTTCGTTCATCTGCTTCCAATCGAGCAGTTCAAAAATCGTGTCGAAAAAATCAAGGCCGCACTTCCGCGCCTCTTTTTCGATGGTAACTCTCCATTTTTCTAATTCGGGCAAAAGCATAAAATTATTGTTTTGTTTTTCCCAAAAAAACCTTGATCGAATCAACGATCTTGTCTTTCCCTTCTATCTTCGACACACGAAGTCTTTCCGGGGCATCGCCAAAACGCTCTTTCAAGTCCTTTAAAAACTGGCCGCTCCCATATTCGCTCTCCACCTGGCCGTAGCAAAAAAGATTCGTAAAGGGAAAAAAATCTTTCTCCAACAACCCCAAACATTCGTTGGTGTCGTTGCCTGACCAGTTGTCGCCGTCAGAAAAATGAAAACAATAAATATTCCAGAAAGCGGGGTTGTAATGATCGTGGATCATCTTCAAGGCCAGTTTATAGGCGGATGAAATGATCGTCCCCCCCGATTCACGCGTATGATAGAAAGTCTGCTGGTCCACCTCCCTGGCGACGGCATCATGAATGATATAGCGGGATTCCAGTCCCTTGTACTGCGACCTCAGCCACATGTCGATCCAGAATGACTCCAGCCGGACAATTTCCTTCTGCTCCTGCCCCATGGAACCGGAGACATCCATCATGTAAATGATCACCGCTTTTGATTGGGGTTCCTGGACTACCTTAACGCTCCGGTAACGGCGGTCCTCGCCGTAGGGAATCACAATCGGTTTGGCGAAATTATACTGTCCGGAAATGATCTGTCGTTTCAGCGCCTGCTTGTAGGTTCGTTTGAAATGACGGAGTGACTCAGGGCCGCTGGTCCTCACCCCGCGGTAGGCATAACGGGTGGAAACCAGTTTTTGGGAATCTTTCGGCTCAATGCGGGGGAGTTCCAGTTCTTCGCCCAAAAGCTGGGCCAATTCCTCCATCGTCAGATCAACTTCCAGAACATGCCCCCCCGGCTGATTCCCCGCCTTCTTGTCCCCATCTCCTTCTTCCTCACCAACGCCAACAGGGGTTCCCACTTCCCCTTCTCCCTGACCGACCCCTCCCGTCTGGTGGTCGGCATACCGAAAATGGGGAATGTCAATCTGCGCAAGGGGAATGCTGACCAGATTCTTTCCCTGTTTTCCGATCAATTCTCCGTTGGTGATAAAACGCTTCAGTTCCTGTTTGATTTTCCCCCGGACAATCTGCTTGAAACGGTTTAGATCTTGTTCAATTTTTAAAATCATTACTGTTTCTCTTTTATATCCCCCCTTGCAAAAATTGATGCGACGTAATTCAATACATCGGTCGCGCAAATGTCGCAGTAGTCATAATTTTTCACCAGACGCGATTTCACGACATCAATCTTTTCCTGCGTGTCCTTGTCAACCACGCTGGAAACAAGACTGGTCAGCTTGATGGTATCTTTCTGATCCTCAAACAATTTCAACTCCAACGCTTTATGGAGCCGTTCGTTGGTCCGGTAATCAAATTTTTTCCCTTCAATGGCCAATGCCCCGATGTAGTTCATGATCTCTCTTCTAAAATCGTCCTTCCGGGATTCCGGAATGTCGATTTTTTCTTCAATCGACCGCATCAACCGTTCATCCGGCTCCTCATCCTGTCCCGTATATTTGTTTCGGACCTTTTCCTTCTGGGTATAAGCCTTGATGTTGTCGATGTAATTGGCGCACAACCGTGAAATAGCATCTTCATCGGCCGCTATCGCCCGCTGGACCTCGTTTTTAACCATATCTTCATACTCCTCCTTCACGACAGTCAGGAGTTCCACATACCGCTTGCGCAAATCTTCGCTGGAAATCAACGAATGATGTTTTAATCCCGACTCCAGCTCATTCAACACCATAAAGGGGTTCACACACCCCCCCCCCACATCACTCACCAGGGCATTGGAAATCTTGTCCTGAACATAGCGGGGAGAAATTCCTTCCATCCCCTCCCGTTTGGCTTCTTTCCGCAATTCTTTCACATTGTCCTCCGTAAAACCGGGAAGGCTCTTTCCGTTGTAGAGTTTCAGTTTTTGCATCAGCGTCAAATTCGCCTTTTTCGGTTCCTCCATCCGGGTCAAGACCGCCCACATCGCCGCAATTTCTACCGTATGCGGAGCAATGTGTTTTCCCTTGATTTTATCGGCGCTATAATCTTTCAGGTATATTTTTTGTTCATTCTTTAAGGTGGTAATATAGGGAATGTCAATTTTGACCGTCCGGTCGCGCAGAGCTTCCATGTATTCGTTGCTCTGCAGTTTGCGGTATTCCGGCTCATTGGTGTGGCCGATAATGACTTCATCAATGTCAGTCTGCGGAAATTTTTTCGGCTTGACCTTGTGCTCCTGACTCGCCCCGAGAAGATCATAGAGAAAAGCCACATCCAATTTTAACACCTCGATAAACTCGATGATCCCCCGGTTGGCCACATTAAACTCACCGTCAAAATTAAAGGCGCGCGGATCCGACTCGGAACCATACTCGGCAATCCTCCGGTAATTGATGTCCCCCGTCAGTTCGGTGGAATCCTGATTTTTTTCGTCCTTCGGCTGGAAGGTGCCAATCCCAATTCGGTCTTTTTCAGACAACACGAGCCTCTTAACCTCGACATGTTTGAAAACCTGATCGACATCCCCTTCGTAGTGGCGGAACAGGGCATTATAGATATACCGGCAGAGGGGACAGAGATCCCCGTCCACATTGATTCTTTCTTCAGCCGCTAAACTCTTGTTGGCTACTTCCACCAGCCTTTCCCGCGCCTTGACAGAAACCAGTCGCAGAGGCTCTTCGTGCATGGGGCAGGCAATCCGATCAACGCTTCCAAAAACGCCGGACAAGGCTCCATTCCCCTTGCGAACCCATTCAAAGGTGTACAAAGCCCCTTCGGGGAGACGGGAATAATTCTCCAACCCCTTCTTCAACATCCTCACAATAGTTGATTTGGAACTGCCGACAGGACCATGTAAAAGGACCACTCTCTTCTCCGGTCCGTAGCGTCTGGCGGCCGCCTTGAAAATACTCACCAGCTTCATCAGATACAAATCGAGTCCGAAAACCGCATCGGCTCCATTGCCGTAAGGGTCGTCAAAAAATTTGTACCTCACGATTGTTTTTTTGTACTCTTTGTATTCCTCCACCCCATGCGCGACGATCATGTCGTAGAGACGCTGAAAAGCGGTCCGGGCCACTTTCGGATTTTTTCTGAAAATTTCCAGATAATCCTCAAAACTTCCGGTCCAATTGAGCTCCCTGAAATTTTTGATTCCGTCCTCTTCTTTCACAATGCTCCATAAAGCCTGATCGCCTGCCATGGAAACCTCCTTTTTTATGGGATTTTTTTAAAGAGCGCATGACCCGCCGCGTCATGCAACTTATTAATATTTTAGCAAGTATTCATCAGAGGATCAAGAATGTCGTTTTAGGGGGTTTTAGGTCGTTTTGGGTGGAAAAATGGAATTGTTCTCATCATCATGATTTCAGAGAATTAAGTTGAAGGTATTCTTTTGATGTCCGGGAAAAGATCAAAGCCCCGATCGAAGGTCAAGATCGTTTTTATTTTTAAACGATGCATGTGGGCGGCATGAAGCGCATCCCGTGCGGAGGGCCCCTGATAAGCCAGCACAAACTCTTTGGCCTTTAAAACGTCTTCCTCCTGGATCGTGAAAACCTCATCGACAAAGCCGTACAAAGCGTCAAAAGCGGGCTGGATGGCATCCTTCCGGTTAATGGCTGTGTAGCGATGAAGAATTTCCTGGAAAACCTCCAGATTCGTGACAAGACGCGCTTTTTCCCCAATCAATTTTTCGAGAAAAATCTGCGCATCCCGTTTATGGGGATGATCCACTCCCACCAGATACATGGGAATGGTAGAATCAATAAAAATCACAAAAGATACCCTTTTTCAATTTCCGATAACATCTGATCAATATCGCCGGTGGGAAAACTATATTGGGAGGCCTGGCGGATATTTTTTAACTTGCCAGCCGCGTTTTTGGACGAAACACCAGCCGCCTGAAACCGGAGGGCTTGTCGGACCCATTCCCCCAAACTGAGCCCCATCTCCCGGGCCAACTGTTGAAAAGTCTTGTACTCTTTGGGTTGAAGCAGAACTTGCAGCCTCTTACTCATCATATGAGTATAAACTACTCATATAAAAAGTCAACGATGATTTGAAGACTCTTTAAGGATTTTTTAAGATTTTTTCCTCTTTTGTCCGGAGGGTTTCACGAATAACCGCCCGGATGAGCTTGTTGCGATTGGCCTTCCCAAGAAGCGTTTTCATGTCGTTAAACAGGGAGGCATCGTTGATCAGGGCCCCGAAGGTCCCCTCCCCCTGATTTATTTTTCTGGTAATCTGGGCCGCCTGCAGGCTGGCTGAATTCAGATTTTCGCCAACTGCCACCAGATCATGAATCAGTTCTCCCCCTTCCGGATCGTAGACCAGCCCATGGATCAATCCCTTCCCCTTTTGAACCTCTTCAAGAATCGTATCCACTTTTTTGGCTACTTGATTGGCCGTATCAATCAGTTCATCCCCTTTTTCCAACACCTGATAAAAACCGGAAGGGGCCCGGGTGGAGAGTTCATCGCCATCCTTTAATGGATCTTTTTCGGGGCTCCCAACCGTTACAAAAACCATTTTGTCCCCCAATAACCCCTGTGTCACAATGGACGCCGTAGAATCTTTTCTGATTCTTTCCTGGTAGTCCTTCGTGATCCTTAAAACAAGTTTGACCTTTTTTCTTTCTTTCTCATCAAAGAGGATCTGATTGACCGTTCCCACATGAATGCCGGCCAGCTGGACCGGCGCTCCCACACGGAGCCCGCTGATGTCGTTGAACCGGCAAATCAGGGTATACTGCTTTTCAAAAATATTTTTTTCGCTCCCCAGCATAAAAACAATGGTCATGAGCAAAAGGAGTCCAATGGCCGCAAAAGCTCCCACCTGAATCTGCATCATTTCCCGTTCGTGACTCATTTAAGTTTCTCCAATTTCGCCCCGTATAAAATTCTGTACCATCTGATTTCTGGAACGCTGGATTTCTTCCACCGTCCCCACAAATTCTATTTTTTTATTATGCAACAAAGCAAGCCGATTGGAAACTTTAAAAGCGGAGGCCATATCGTGAGTCACCACAATGGAAGTAACTTGTAACCTCTCCTGAAGTTCCAGAATCAATTCGTTAATCCGGTTGGTATTGGCCGGATCAAGCCCTGTGGTTGGTTCATCATAAAGAATCACTTCCGGGTTGGTGGCAATCGCGCGGGCCAGCCCCACCCTCTTTTTCATTCCTCCCGACAGGTCAGCCGGATACATCGTCTCAATTCCCGGCAAACCGACCAGTTCCAGCTTTTCAGCGACAATCTCCCTCACTTTTTCGTCAGGATAGTTGTAATGCTCCATCAAAGGGTAGGCCACATTCTCAAAAACAGTCAGCGAATCAAAGAGCGCCGCTCCCTGGAAGAGCATTCCGATCTGCGCCCTCATCGCCACCAACTCTTCTTCACTCATCATCGTGATCTTTTTCCCCTCAAAAAAAATTTCCCCTTCGTCAGGCATGATCAATCCCAACAACAACTTCAAAGTAACGCTCTTCCCTGAACCGCTTCCTCCAATAATCGTGAGAGTCTCCCCGCTGATGATATCAAGACTCATCGACCCCAACACCCGGTTGATGCCAAACGATTTGGATACATTTTTAAACTGGATAATGGGAGCCATATCAGAACAATAAAAGAAAAACTTTTGTTAAAAAATAATCGGCCACAAAAATCACGACAGAGGAAATCACCACCGCCAGGGTTGTTGATTCCCCCACCCCTTGAGTTCCATGAGTTGTTTTAAGCCCCTGATAGCAGGCGGTGATTCCGATAAAAAAACCAAAAAAGAAAGTTTTACCGATTCCGCTTAAAAAATCCCCGATCTCCACCGTGCGGAGAACCTGGTCAAAGTAGAACCGGGGGCTCACCCCCGCCTCCACAACGGTCACAATCATTCCCCCAAAAATTCCGACCGCATCGGCAATCACCGTCAGAAGGGGGGTAATGCAGGTGGTTACCAGAACCCGTGGCACCACCAGCTTGACAATCGGGTTGGCCCCCATCGCTTCAATGGCGAGCACCTGCTCCGATACGGTCATCGATCCCAACTCGGCGGCAATACCGGCCCCCACCCGCGCCGCAACCATCAAGGCTGTTAATACCGGTCCCAGTTCCCGGACAATGGCTATCCCAACAACTTGTCCGACATAGAGTTTCAAACCGAAACGTTCCAGCCCCACAATAAACTGCAACGCCAACACCATTCCTGTAAAAATGGCAACCAGGTTTGTCAACGAGAGGGAACGATAGCCAATATGGTAGACCTGTTCGATAATCAGCTTCCACTGCAGGGGGCGTTTGATCAAAACAGAACAAGTTTTGTAAATGAGGAGAGCCGCCCCTCCAATATAATCGGCATACTGGAGCATGGTTTTTCCCATCCGGCTCAACAAATGCCGTAGTGATTCAAAAAAGCACTTTTCGGAATTATAAAGAGTAGAGAGAGGCATGATCAATCAATCCGGGGTCCGCTGATATAATGAAATCCATGAACCAGATTTTCAAAATCGCCGGCTCCTGCCGAATAATCGTCCGGCACCGAGGAATAAACAAAATCAAAAACACATTCGTTCATCTTTAAAACAACCCCATCCAGCATGACTGAAGCTCCGTCAACTTTTCCCGACAAAATGGTCCGGAGGGCATCGCGACCATCCAAATGGAGTTTTTGTTTTCGACGAATTTTTTGTTCAGCCACCCCATAAAAAACCTGGCGGGAAAGGGCCTCCAGAGGTCCATCGTCAAAACTCCCCTTGCAAAATGAATTGACTGAAATAGAGGCGTTAAGACTCTGGTGAACAAAAAGGACCGCGCGATAGGAAAAAGATTTTTTGATCCAACCCGCCGGCAGTAAACCAATCCGAAAACTCCCCCCCTCGGTCTGGACAACACCATTTCGATAGCCGGTAACGCTTCCCCTTTTGTCAACACCGCCGCCAAAACAGGAACTTAAAAAAAGAATCAAGCCAACAACAAAAACGTTGCCTCTTTTCATAGTGTGCGGTTTAAAGATCATATCCAATTCATGGCTAAAGGACAATCAAAACTCGGCCAACCAGGACTCATCCTCGCATCCGGTTCCCCCCGCCGTCGGGAACTTTTATCGGCGTTGGGTTTGATTTTCGAAGTTGTAATCTCCCACGTTCCGGAAATTCATAAAAAAGGGGAGAGGGCCGATCAGTTTGCCAAAAGAATCGCTCTGGAAAAAGCGATGAGTGTCAAGACTGACCCGGGAACGATCGTCCTTGGCGCGGATACGATTGTCGTCCTGGATGGGCAGATTTACGGTAAACCGGCTGATCAGAGGGAAGCGTCCCTGTTCTTGAAAGAACTATCCGGCCGGACACATCAGGTAATCACCGGCTATGCAATTCTTCAATCTCCTGATAAAATAAGAGTGAACAAGGCTTGCCAATCGGAGGTGACTTTCAAACCTCTGACGCAGGACGTCATTGATGAGTATGTTGCTACGGGAGAGCCTCTGGACAAAGCGGGGGCCTATGCCGCACAAGGAAAAGGGAGAGAGTTGATTGAAAAAATTACAGGATCAGAAAAAAATGTGATTGGACTTCCGGTGGAAGAATTAATACCTTGGTTTGAAAAATTGGGGATAATGACTCGTTGACTTGTCGACCCGTTGACCGTGATTCTTCATTGAGTTCAAGGGGGATAACACGGTCATCGAGTCAAACAATGATCAAAACAAAAGAATATTTCAGAAGACAATATCATAAAAGATGGGTCCGCCGGTTACTCTCCGTCTTCATGATACTCTTCCTTCCGTTTATCGGATTCTATATCCATTTTATTGAACCGCGACTCGTTAAAGTTTCCAATTTAAAAGTACCGATCCGCAGACTGCCGACAGCTTTTGCCCGTTTTCGAATCATCCAGATCAGCGACTTGCATTATGGACCGAC
Source organism: Nitrospira sp. (assembly GCA_005240075.1). GTDB lineage: Bacteria > UBA10199 > UBA10199 > UBA10199 > SBBF01 > SBBF01. The sequence continues at coordinate 7,932 of SBBF01000074.1, read as the reverse complement.
CAACAACTCCGTCTCTTTTTTCAAGAAATGCATCGAGAAAATCAACCAGCTCAAACCCGATCTGATTGCCTTAACCGGCGACTTTTTGCAGTGGGATAGCCGGTATCTTAAAAGCCTGGCTCAGCTTTTGGGCCACTTGAAGGCCAAAACGGGAGTGTTTGCCGTCCTGGGAAACCACGATTACGGCGTCTGCCACAAGGGACATCCCCCCACCGACCCGATTGATCATGAAGAAGTAATTGCTGAATTTGAAAAAATGGGAATTCGTGTTTTGCACAACGCACGTTTTCCAATTCGAAAAGGAAAAAGTATTCTGGAAGTGATTGGACTGGGAGATTATTGGACTTCCTATTTTCTTCCCCACAAAGCTTTCAGGAACATCAAAAAACATCCGGGTGTCCATTACCCTTCCCTTCTTCTCTGCCACAACCCGGACAGCATTGATCATCTCGAAGACTTTCCGTTTGATCTGATGCTGTCAGGTCATGTCCATGGAGGGCAAATCAGCCTCCCCTGGATTGGACCGTTGGCGGTACCGGTTAAAAATCGGCATTTAAGGCGCGGTCTCCATCGCATCGGACAAAAATGGCTCTACGCCAACCGGGGACTCGGTTACATTTTCAGAGGGAGGCTTTTGTCCCGCCCCGAAATCACTTGCCTCGAACTGGTTCCTGCGTAAAACATAGAGTTTGTGATTGTACGCCTGATATCTTGTATCTTTATTCTTTTGTTATCCTGCTCCAAACAGGAACGACAAGTCACAAGCGACGAGTCACCAGAAATCCGGATCTCCCTTCCCACCGAACCCCCCACTCTTGACTGGAACCTGGCAACCGACAATGTCAGCTATCAAATCTTGAATCAGTTGATGGAAGGATTGACGCAGTACGATCAAAATCTAAACCCCCTACCGGCCATCGCCAATTCGTGGGATGTTCTTGATGGGGGACAAACTTATATTTTCCACCTGAACAAAAATTACCGCTGGTCCGATGGCCAGCTGGTTACAGCCGATCATTTTCGCGATTCCTGGCTCAGGCTTCTCTCCCCCCAGACCGCCTCGGAATATGCCTATTTCCTGTTCGACATCGAGGGGGCGTGGGAATTCAACAGCGGAAAAATAACCGATCCTCTTCATGTCGGGATCGAAGTCCTGGATGACCTGACCCTTCGGGTCCGGTTAAAAAAACCGGTCGTTTATTTTCCGATGATCACCACCTTCATGGTGACTTTTCCCATTCGGCTGGATTTGATCAAAAAATGGAAGGATCGCTGGACCTCTCCCGAAAACATGGTCACTTGCGGCCCTTATATCTTGAAGGAATGGTGGCATGAATACCGGTTAAAATTGGCCGTCAATCCGCATTATGGAGGAAGGCCGCAACCTCGACTTAAAAAAATTACCATTTTCCTTGTCAATGATCCTTCGACTGTACTCTCTCTTTATGACCTGGATCAGCTGGATGTGGCCCCCCTTCCGCCGCTCGCGATGGAAGAATACAAAAATCATCCCGATCTGATCCGTCTTGAAAAACTACGCGGCTACTATTACGGTTTCAATATCCAAAAAAAACCGTTTGACGATGTGCGGGCAAGAAAGGCGCTGGCACACGCATTGGATAAATCGATTCTGCCGGAAATTTTAAAAGGGGGGGAAAAAGTAGTCGATTCCTGGATTCCCCCCGGCATGTCCGGATATGATGAAAAAATCGGCCTCTCTTTTGACCCGGAAAAGGCCAAACAATTGTTTGCGGGTTCGGCCCCCACAAAAATCATTTCCCTCGTTTTCAATTCTGACCCCACCAATAAAAAAATAGCCGAATGGGCCCAAGCCCAATGGAAAAAAAATCTGGGAGTTGATGTCCAGCTCCAAAATATGGAATGGAAAAGTTATCTCTCCCTGATGAAGGAAGATCCCCCTCCCCTTTTCCGTCTGGGATGGGGTGCCGATTATCCCGATCCCGATAATTTCATGAATCTCTTTACCTCTTTTTCGGGAAACAACCATACCGGATGGAAAAATAATTCTTATGATGATCTGATAGCGGTAGCCTCCGCAGAGCCCAATCCGGAAAAAAGAAAATCACTGTATGATAGAGCTCAAAAAATGATTCTTGAAGAGGAGGCGATTATCATTCCGTTGTTCATTCCGACGCAAAACATTCTGGTCAAACCATCTTTCAGGCCTTATCCTTTATTGCCGCTCGATTTTGTTTATTATAAAAATGTAAGAATCCAAAATTAATGCCAGCTTTGCTCAACAGATTTTTTTTAAGCCTCACCACTCTGGTGTGTGTTCTTCTTTTTACTTTTCTTCTCTTGCATATTGTTCCCGGCGGACCGTTTGATCAGGAAAGAAAGCTTCCCCCGGAAATCGAGGAAAATCTTTACAAAAAATACGGCCTCCATCAACGGGGAGATGATTCCTTTTGGGTCTGGATCGGCAAAGATTTCGGCTCCTACAGCGCCTTTCTCTTGAGAGGCGAATGGGGGCCTTCTCTCAAATTTCGCGATCGGGATGTGACTGACATTCTTAAAACAGCGATTCCCCCTTCTTTTGAACTGGGGATTTGGGCCCTTTTGATTTCGCTCAGTTTCGGGGTTGCCTGCGGAATAAAAGCAGTGAGTCGTCCCGGGGGATGGATGGATCATCTCATCCTCTTTTGGAGCCCCCTGTTTGTCTCCCTCCCCCGCTTTGTGGCAGCTGTTTTTCTGGTTTTCTTTTTTTCGTTTGTCTTAAAAATTTTCCCCCCCGCCCTTTGGGAGGGAATGACTTACCGGATCTTGCCTGTCATCACTCTCGCACTGGCTCCTCTTGCTTATCTAGCAACACTCACCCGCTCCCAGCTTGTGATGCAAATGGGGGAGGATTACATCAAAACAGCCCGTTCCAAGGGGTTGACTCCCTATCGGATTATTTTTAAACATGCCCTTAAAAATGCCGGAATTCCCCTTTTAACGGTCCTGGGTCCTCTGGCCGCTCAACTGATCACCGGCTCTTTTATTGTGGAAACAATGTTTGCCATTCCCGGACTGGGACGCCATTTTGTAACCGCCATCACCGATCGAGATTATTTTCTGGTGATGGGAATTACTTTTGTCTACTCCGTTTTTCTGATTGCTCTCAACTGGTTGGTGGATCTGGGTTATCTGATTCTGGATCCCCGGATGAGAAAAAATTGAAAAAAGAAACTTTATTTTTTGTCTGCCTCTTCTTCCTTCTTCTCCTGGGACTCCTCGCCCTTTTTCCGGGACTCATCACCCCTTTTTCGTTTGAGGAGCAGAAGAGCAACACGATTCTTGAGGGACCTGGACTGACTCATTGGCTGGGAACCGACGAGTTGGGGCGCGATCTGCTGGCCCGGATTCTTTACGGTGCCAGGATTTCTTTGGCTTGCGCTCTTCTTTCAACACTGCTGTCGGGACTCTTGGGTATTGTCTATGGAAGCCTCTCCGCTCTTTCTGGCGGTTGGTTCGATCATCTGCTGATGAGAATAGTCGATGTTTTATATTCCATCCCTGACCTCCTTCTTTTTATCCTGATCGGTCTTTTTTTGGGGCGTGATTTTTGGGGTTTGTTGATTACTTTATCGTCTTTGGGGTGGGTGGATGTGGCCCGGATTACCCGGGGGGAAATTCTTAAATACAGGGAAATGCCCTACGTGACAGGAGCCCAGGCAATCGGCGTGGGACAATGGAGAATTCTGGCCCGTTATCTTTTCCCTCAGGCCCGCCCTGCTATTTCAGTCACCCTGATTTTCAGAATTCCGGCGGTCATCCTCGCCGAATCAACTCTGTCATTCATCGGTTTGGGACTTCAGCCCCCTTACTCCAGTTGGGGGACACTTGCGAGTGAAGGGTACAGCGCGTTTCGATTTTATCCTCACCTGATTCTTTTCCCTTCTCTGACGATTTTTTTGACTGTTTTTGCGTTAAATCAACTGGGCCAGCGTTTGAGCCGGTCGTCATAAACACAACCGATAAATCTAATTCATTTCGATTATTTCGGCAGTCGCCGAACCAAAATTATTTTTTCTAAATCGGGGCCAGGGATGATCCCCGTAGGAAAATCCCATATCGTTGAAAATGGTCATAACATTCCCGGCACTCATCACAATTACCCGTCCGGCACCATCAATGACCGGACTTGCCATGATTTTGTCACTGCTGGCAGAACCGAGAGGATAGGTTGTCGTCTCATTCGTGTTCAGGGTATGAACATAAAGATCACCGGCGACTGCCGCCAAAATTACGTCATTCCCCTCGGCATCAGCACCTAAAGTCACACCACTGAAAGAAAGCCATTCCGTCGTTGCCATATTGAGTTCCACCAGCGTCGTGTTGGAACAATCGACCGGATCGATGGCCAGCAGGCTGGTGCGAGGGATACCCTGGCTATCGTAGTAAGACGCATTCGTAAAAACGGTTCCATCGAATGCAACAACCATCCCGTTAGTTCCACCGTTAAAGGGATTTTTGTTCGCTCCCGAATTGATCATTACATCGCAAAACAGATCAAAATTTTCATCAAGCTCGGAAATGCGGGTGTAACTGCTTCCGCTCACATCCGGCATATAACCTTTGATCCAGTAGGTTGGCTTCATTCTCTCAGGATCAAACCCGACCGTCACTTCCCCCTGAATAGCATCGGTTCTCAGAATACTGCCGTTGGTGTTTGGATTGGCACAACCCGGATCCCCCGGATCAAACGATTTGGCCCCCAAAGTCAGGTCATCGGCAAAAAAATCAAAATTAACAAGCCCCCCCTCAAAGGCCGAATTGATGAAGTTTTCTTTATCTACGAGGTAAGAAGAGCAGGCTCCACCGGTATCAGAGGCATCTCCAATGTTCCCCCCAGGCCCTGTTCCCCAAGTCAACCGATCATAGGAGACTTCCCCATTTTGATTTTTGACAATGACACGAGTCATGCCGGCTGAATAGCTGGTCTCATAGTCGTTGCCAATGGACGAGTCAATCAATTCCCCCCTGTCGGGATCAACAATGCCCCAAACGCCGCAATTCTCGGCATCGATTTTGCCACCATTTTCGCAGGTGGGGGTATAGAAATTCGTGGTTGATAGAGCAATCACTCCGTCAACCATGATGACAGAAGCATCCGTCGGCCTTCCCATAAACGGATTGATGTATTCCGTTCCTCCTTCTTTTTGAATCATCAAACCCCCTGTCGGTTCATTCGGATCTTCCGAGTTAAAAGCTGTATTGTTGAGAGGAGTCACCAGAGTGCCTGATGAAGGGTCAAAAAAAGCTGTGGCCTGCGCATCGGGCTCTAAGCCCAATTCCCGCTCTGAAATCATGCGATAAGCGGCGCCATTATCGGTGCGGACAAAAAAGTTGTAATTTTCCACGTCCCGATATCCACCACAAACTGAATGGAGTGTACCCACAACGGCTTCCGTCATTTGTTCGTCATCCAGTTTGAGAGGCAAAATCAGAGGGGTAGATATAAATTGATAGCAACCGTCACTGGCCATTTGAATGACGTTCTTGTCTGAACTGACCGTCGTCGTCACACCGGGAATCGGCTCCAAATCGTTGATATCGATAGGAACCACCGCATTAGACGAAAGGACTGTCATGCTGACCGTGCCGGGTGCTGACTGAGTCTCGCCGTCACTGGCCACAAACAACAGTGAATCCTCGCCCACAAATCCCTGATCAGCGCTGTAGGTGAGAGTGTTTCCGGTAATGCTCGCGGTCCCATGATCAGGGGCCTCGGCGATGCTGAAACTTAATGCCAATCCTTCCACGTCAGTTCCAGTTAAAGTCACAATGGCGCTCTTTCCCTCGCTGACCTCCAAAAAGGCATCCTCGACAGTCGGAGGATCATTCACCCCATTCACCACAATAGTGACTGTTGCCGTGTCATTGCTATAAGCGGTCCCATCATAGGCCCGATAGGTGAACGAATCGTCTCCATAATAATTCGGGTTGGGCGTATAGGTTGCCACAGTTCCATTGAGTGAAACAGTTCCATGCCCCGATGCATAGCCAACAATGGCGGTTAAGGCATCCTCATCAACATCACTGGCACTCAAATTAATGGCAATGGAAACATCTTCATTAGTCGTTACATTTTGATTTTGAATGGTCGGAGCATCATTAACAGGATTAATGGTGAGGCTGATCGTTCCGGGGGCCGATGAAGCTTTCCCGTCACTGGCTGTAAAGGTGAAACTATCCTGTCCATAGGCATTGGCCGCAGGTGTGAAAATCAGAGCGTCTCCGCTCACGGTCACCTGTCCCAAAAGAGGCTGGGTCAAAACCTGGAGTGTCAGCGCATCCCTTTCCACATCGCTCTTTTGAGGGAAAATCGTTGCTGTATAATCCTCGTTGTAGCTGTAGGCGGCACTTGTCACCGTGGGAGAATCATTAACCGCATTAATGGTGATGGTCACCCGGGCCGGGCGAGAGTAGAGTGATCCATCATTGACTTTAAAATAAAAGAAATCATTTCCATTCACATTGGAGGCAGGGCTGTAAATACAGTTGGGGCCGGTACAGGCCAGGGAACCTTTGGTCGGATTGTTGGATATCGCATAGGTAAGCGACGCTCCCTCAGGATCGGTGCCGGTCAGTGTAATATGAAGACTGGTATCCTCATTGGTCACCAAGCTTTGGGCATAGGCTATTGGATTGAGGTTGGTTGCCCCCCAAGAGGGGGTTATCCAGAAAATCGCAAATCCCAAACTAATCAAAAAAAGTCCTGAAAGAAATAGAGCTTTCATAAAAAATCTCCTCTTATTTAATCGTAACGACTTGACGGCTTGGACGATCGAACGGAGCGATTGACAGGATAGAAGTTATTGTAGTGGCATTTTATTTTTTAACAAGACTCTATTTTGCAAACAATGAAGAAACCGCCCACAATTGTGGTCAGGAAATTTTTAACCATTGACAAGGCCCCGGCGCTTCGATGATAAAAGGAATTGGATGTCCGTCGAGGAAGAATTTGGCTCCCCTCGACGTTGCTTGAGGTCCTGAGTTTGGTGGCTTTCTTCATCTCGTATGTAAAGACGATGGGGAAGGTATACAAATGGCTCTTGTTGAATCAATCGATATCCCGTTGGGGACCTTGATCCCTTCTTTTGAACTCCCCGATCCTGACGGAAAGATTTATAAAAGCGAAAGTCTGTTCGGAAAAAAAGGATTGCTCGTCGCCTTTACCTGCAACCATTGTCCTTATGCCATGGCGATCTGGCCCCGGTTGGTGAACCTCGCGGTTGAAGCTAGAGAAATCGGCGTTAACACGGTAGGCATCAACCCCAATATCCATCCTGATTATCCGGAGGACGCACCGTCCAAAATGAAAACCAAAATCAGGGAATGGAATATCACTTTTCCCTACCTGGTGGATGAAAGCCAGAAAACAGCGAAAAATTTCAAGGCTCAATGCACCCCCGATCTTTATCTTTTCGATTCCGCCCAAAAACTGGTCTACCACGGTCGACTCGACGATCATTGGCAGGATGAAGGGAAGGTCACTCGTCAGGAGCTCAAAGAAGCGATTCAAAATTTGAGCCGAGGCAAGCCAATTTCCACTGATCAAAAACATTCGATGGGATGTTCGATCAAGTGGAAATAAGATTACAAACGTTTCAAAGTTTGAAATCCTCAATCGCTCTCAAAGGGGGAATTCTCTCGCAGGGAATGACATAAAAAATAGAGGAAATTTTTCTTGCGAAAAATTTTGCGCGCCCAGCGCGATTCGAACACGCGACCTCATGATTCGTAGTCATGCGCTCTATCCAACTGAGCTATGGGCTCTTGGGGGAGATCCAATAGCCCAGATCCTTCCTTCTTTTCAAGCCCAACTTTTAGGCAAACGTGATGAGAAGTTAATCACGCCCCCCTGTAAAAAATCACCCATTTTTATAATAAGTATATAATTATTAAATAAATAATTTTTTTATT